>NZ_JBSYGG010000028.1:0-583 GCF_054121475.1 Salegentibacter profundi | reverse complement strand
TTGCCAGGAAATGCTTCCCTAAAGCCATACAGGTTACAGATCGATTTCATGTGCAGAAACTTACCTTAGAAGCCTTACAGGATATTAGGATCAAGCACCGCTGGGATGCTATAGATATGGAAAATGAACAAATTAAACAGGCAAGATTAAAGCAAAAAAGCTTTACCCCAGAAATATTTGCCAATGGGGATACCCGAAAACAATTATTAGCTCGCAGCCGTTATTTGCTCTATAAAGCACCTTCAAATTGGACAGAGAACCAGCACGAGCGCAGCATAATACTCTTTGAGCAATATCCAGATATAAAATTAGCCTTTAACCTGGTACAAAGGCTCAGGAACATATTCAACCAAGCAAAATCAGTAGAAGCGGCCTATACTAAACTTGCCCACTGGTATAAAGATGTAGAGGATACAGGATTTAAGGCATTCAATACTATTGCCAATACCATAACCCTTAACTACAGGTCTATTCTCAATTACTTTATCAATAGAAGTACGAACGCTTCAGCAGAATCATTCAATGCTAAAATTAAAGCGTTTAGGGCTCAATTCAGAGGAGTGAAAAATGTAGAATTCTTTCT
>NZ_JBSYGG010000027.1:0-899 GCF_054121475.1 Salegentibacter profundi | reverse complement strand
TGCATAATCCGCTGAAAGCGGACAGGCGTTCCGTTTCAAAACGGACACTTTTCTTCTAAAATTTTGGTTAAGTTAATTAAAATTTTTTTGCATTTATTTTCTAAATTTTCTCATCGATTCTCCTTGCAATTCTATGCGGTAAGAACCATTAGTTAATCGATCAAGGATCGCGTCGGCAACCGTTGGTTCCTTAAAGCAGTCGAACCAGGATTTTACAGGCAATTGTGAGGTTATGATCGTGGAAGAACTTCCATGTCTCTCGTCAACAAGATCCAATAGCATATTACACTGTTTATGATCGATTTGTTTAAGACCAAAGTCGTCGATGATAAGCAGTTTTGTTTTAGCTATTTTATCCATAAACTTAAAATAACTGCCATCTGCCTTGGCCAGTGTCATTCGGTCCAGGAGTTTATTAGCCGTAAAATACATGGTTTTAAGTTCCTGAGAACATGCCTGGAATCCCAAAGCACAAGCGATAAACGATTTACCAACCCCGGTTGGTCCTGTGATGATCAGGTCTCTTGACTTTTTAATCCAATCTCCCTGTTGTAGGCGAAGCAGCATATTTTTATCCATACCTCGGGGCTGATTAAAATTGATTTGTTCAAAGGAGGCTTGCTGTTTAAACCGTGCCTGGCGGATCAGACGCTTTAATTTCTTATTGTAGCGGTCTTCGTATTCGGCTTCAATAAGATGGGCGATACACTCATCCAGGGAGAAGTTCTTCTCCTGGGTGCTATCGGTAATTTCCCGATAGGCTTGTGCAAAGCCGTGTAAACGCATAGTGTGTAACTTTTCGAAAGTGGCATTTGTATTCATAAGTATTGATTTTAATTAAAGTTTTCTTTTCCTCGTATATTATTATGGGTGGGTAATTCGAACAGTCCAAGAGGTTC
>NZ_JBSYGG010000026.1:0-1586 GCF_054121475.1 Salegentibacter profundi | reverse complement strand
TTTGTGCCACTTTGAAAGATCAAGTAACTCATACCTTGTCGCTTAAAAACAAGCGATATGGCCAATACACTTGATCCAATGGACTTAAAACAAATTATTTCCCTACATCTCGATGGGTTTAGCAACCGTAAAATAGGTGCCACCCTTGGGATCTCCCGCAATACGGTAAATACTTATATGCGGCTGTTCAAGGCCAGCGGCTCTTCTGCTAAAGAATTATTGGTCCTTGATAATGCTAGCTTAGAGAAGCTTTTTCCGTCCCATACTACTATTGACAATCCTCGCTACGAGGAACTCATGTTATATTTTGAGGGGGTCAATAAAGCCCGTAACCACCCAGGTTTCACTTTTTTATACCATTATCAGGAATATGTAGCACAGGCCAAAGATCCTTATGGCTATACCCAGTTTATGGAACATTACCGGCGCAAATATGCCAAGGTCAAAGGATCCATGAAACTTGAACACGATCCCGGGAATGAAATGTTTATTGATTATGCAGGAAAAAAACTTCAAATTATTGATAAGGAAACAGGAGAACTGATTCCGGTAGAAGTATTTGTAGCCATCCTTCCTAACAGCCAGTACACTTACGTGGAAGCTTGTAAAAGCCAGAAACGAGAGGACCTGATTAACTGTTGCTGTAATGCCCTACAGTTTTATGGAGGCGTCCCTAAAGCAATTGTCTCCGACAACCTAAAATCAGCAGTTACCCGTGCCAGCAGGTATGAGGCTGACATCAACAGAAGTTTTAAAGACTTCGCTCGGCATTACAACTGTGTGATCAATCCTGCCCGGGGCTATGCTCCGCAGGATAAAGCTTTGGTGGAGAATGCCGTAAACCTTGCCTACCAACGGATCTATTATCCGCTTCGGGAGATGAGCTTCTTCTCTTTAGAAGACCTGAACCGTGAGATAAAACGCTTGCTGGAGCGGTACAACGATCTGTTGTTCTCTCGCAAGGAAGCCAGTCGCAGGGAACTCTTTCAATCCGTGGAGCGGGAATACCTAAAGCCCCTGCCGGAGACAGTCTATGAACTAAAAGGGTACCGAAGGGCAAAGGTTCAGAAAATAGGCTATGTATACTTCTCTCCGGATAAAAGCTATTACAGCGCACCCTATCGCTACATAGGAAAAGAAACCACCATCCATTATACCAGTTCCGTGGTAGAAGTATATTTTTATCATCAGCGGATCGCCTTGCACCAGCGCAACCCATCAAAAGGCAGTTATAACACCAACAAAGAGCATCTAAGCAGTACCCATAAATACTATAGCGATTGGAGTCCTGATTTTTTTAAAAAGAAAGCGGCCGTGCATGGGGAGCACGTTCTGGGATGTATCGAGAAAATAATCACCGCGGTGGACTATCCGGAAATAGGGTACAAACGAGCTATGGGGGTCATCCAGCTCCATAAATCCTATGGCTCCCAGCGATTGGATAATGCCTGTAAAAGGGCTTTGCAGGCAGATGCGGTTACTTACCTGCACATTAAAAATATCCTGAAAAATAATCTGGACCAAAGCTCCCTGTTTTACCAGGACCTCGAAGAAGATAAACCACACATCCCGGAACACGATAACTT
>NZ_JBSYGG010000025.1:0-1721 GCF_054121475.1 Salegentibacter profundi | reverse complement strand
GAATTAAAAGACTTTGCCACGCAGGTGCGCAGGGATATTTTAAGACAGGTACACAAGGTTAATTCGGGACACCCCGGAGGTTCCCTTGGCTGTACCGAATTTTTTACAGCGCTCTACAAGGAGGTAATGCAGCACAACACCAATTTTGATATGGATGGGAAAGACGAGGACCTATTCTTCCTTTCCAATGGCCATATCTCCCCGGTGTTTTACAGTGTACTTGCCCGGACCGGGTATTTCCCTGTAGAGGAACTCAATACCTTCAGACTTATTGACTCCCGCTTGCAGGGTCACCCGACCACCCACGAAGGCCTGCCTGGAATACGCGTGGCTTCAGGCTCACTGGGACAAGGCATGTCCGTGGCCATTGGTGCTGCCGAAGCCAAGAAATTAAACAAGGATAAACACCTTGTTTTTTCCCTTCATGGCGATGGAGAATTGCAGGAAGGTCAGAACTGGGAAGCCATTATGTATGCAGCGGCCAATAAGGTGGACAACCTTATTGCCACGGTAGATCTCAACGGTCAGCAAATTGACGGGAGCACGGAAACCGTACTTCCTATGGGCAATCTCAAAAAGAAGTTCGAAGCTTTTGGCTGGGACGTTATTGAAATAGAAGATGGCAATGATATGGAACAGGTCATTGAGGGTCTAAGGGAAGCTAAAACACATACTGGAAAAGGAAAACCTGTTTGTATCTTAATGACTACGGTCATGGGCCATGGCGTAGATTTCATGATGCATACCCATGCCTGGCATGGAAAAGCACCCAATGACGAGCAGCTTGAAAAAGCCCTTGCACAAAACCCTGAAACCCTAGGAGACTATTAAAAAAACCGCCCCTCATCTTGATGGTTTGGAGGAAAATAAAATAGATTTTCGCCCAGGCGGAAATGACAATAAAATTTCAACATGAAAAAATATACAGATACAGGAAAAAAAGATACCCGTTCCGGTTTTGGTGATGGACTTACCGAACTGGGCAGGACGAACCCAAATGTTGTAGCCCTTTGCGCCGATCTTGTAGGTTCACTGAAAATGCAGGATTTCATCGATGAAAACCCAGAGCGTTTTTTCCAGGTCGGCATTGCCGAGGCTAATATGATTGGTATTGCCGCTGGTTTGACCATAGGAGGGAAAATACCTTTTGCCGGCACCTTCGCTAATTTTGCTACCGGCAGGGTCTACGATCAAATAAGACAGAGTGTGGCCTATTCCGGGAAGAATGTAAAGATTTGTGCAAGTCACTCAGGGGTAACCCTTGGAGAAGACGGAGCCACCCATCAAATCCTCGAGGATATCGGGCTTATGAAGATGTTGCCTGGAATGACCGTGATCAACACCTGTGATTACAATCAAACCAAAGCAGCTACTATGGCCATCGCAGCCCATCAGGGACCGGTTTACCTTCGTTTTGGCAGGCCAAAAGTAGCCAATTTCACCCCGGAAGATCAGCACTTTGAAATCGGAAAAGCCGTGCATCTTTATGAAGGTACAGATGTGAGTATTATCGCCACTGGACACCTGGTATGGAAAGCCATTCAGGCTGCAGACAAACTTTCAGAGAAAGGGATCAGCGCCGAGGTGATAAATATCCATACCATCAAACCCCTGGATGAAGAGGCTATCTTAAAATCAGTGAAGAAAACCGGATGTGTGGTGAGCGCCGAAGAGCACAACTTCCTTGGAGGGCTTGGAGAAAGCGTAGCCCGCACCTTAGC
>NZ_JBSYGG010000024.1:0-2866 GCF_054121475.1 Salegentibacter profundi | reverse complement strand
TAAAATTAGTAGTTCCCACCCGGTACTGGCCATAATCGAGTGCGGTTCGATTAGACTTTTCCGGTAGTGGGAACTTTCTTAATTGCTTGGCATAGGCTTTTGCCTGTTTTTTATAGATCCGGTTGGTTTTGGAATATGGATTGGAGGCACAGCTAAACAAAACCATAAGCACCAGCACTATATTAAATAAGGCAAAACCTCTTCTCATAGCAATAAAGGTATAGGAGTAAAATTTAAAATTTCCAACGTACAAAGGCTTCCATGGCTTCGTAATTTGCCAGTCCAAGTTTGTCGTATGCTTCCGCAGTCTCACGGTTTCGTTCTTCTGCTCGAACCCAGAATTCTCTTTCGTCATCTCCTGGGAATACTGGCCTGTCTTTTTGGGACTGGTGCTGGAATATGGCTTTTCTTTTTCGTTGCACTTCCTGGGGAGAAAGGGGCACCGCCATTTCAATCTCATGAATCTGGAATTCCTGCCAAGCTCCTCGGTACATCCACAGCCAGCAGTCTTTTGTCCATTCTTCGGTTTCCCTTAGCCTGTTAAGAGCCTCCAGGATGATACGGAAGCAAACAATATGGGTACCGTGAGGATCGGCAAAATCACCTGCTGCAAAAACCTGATGAGGTTTTATTTCCTGAAGGAGTTCCATGGTAAGTTCAACATCCTTTTCTGTTACGGGGTTCTTTTTCCTTTTGCCTGTTTCATAAAAAGGCAGGGCCATAAAATGGATGTTCTTATCCTGGAGTCCGGCAAACCTAGCTCCAGCAATGGCCTCTGATTTTCTAATGAAAGCTTTCACATCCTGAATTTCTTTCAGGTCGATATCGTTTGGCTGCTTATTTTCTAGGAAGAGACGCATTTTTTCATAGGTGTCTTCCAATTTTTCAACTTCTTCACCGCGACTTCGGTTAAAGTCGATGGCAAATTCCACGTACCGTAGCACATCGGTATCCCAAACCGCAGTATTACCTGAAGTTTGATATGCCACGTGCACCTGGTGGCCCTGATCTACCAGACGGATAAAGGTTCCCCCCATTGAGATCACATCATCATCAGGGTGTGGCGAGAAAATAAGCGATCGTTTTTGTGGCGGATCTTTTCTTTCAGGTCTTTGAGAATCATCAGCATTTGGTTTTCCACCTGGCCACCCTGTAATGCTGTGTTGCAATTGATTAAAGACATCAATATTAATATTGTAAGCGGGTCCATAATCAGTGGCGAGCTGGGCCATCCCGTTATTGTTATAATCTTCGTCAGTAAGTTTAAGAATCGGCTTTTTAACTTCTGAAGAAAGCCAGATCACAGCTTTTTTAATCAGCTGTTTGTCCCAGACACAATCTTTTACAAGCCAGGGGGTATTGAACCGGGTAAGCTCAGAAGCAGCATCTACATCTAAAATAAATTCGACGTTTTCTGATAGTTGAAGGTAAGTGGCAGGGACATTTCCTGACATTTCGCCTTCCACCGCTTTTCTGATAATCGGTGCTTTTTTACGGCTCCATGCCATCAGGATAATTTCCCGGGCCTTAAAGATGGTCCCTATTCCCATGGTTATAGCCTTGGTGGGCACATTTTCTTTCCCTCCAAAATCACGGGAAGCATCGCGACGAGTAAGATCATCTAAAGTGACCAGACGGGTTCCGGAGTTCGGAGCCGATCCGGGTTCATTGAAACCTATATGACCGGTCCTACCAATACCGAGAACCTGGAGGTCTAATCCACCGAGTGCTCCAATTTTATTTTCATATTCAATACAATAATCTGCTATATCCTCTTTAGCGAGGGTGCCATCTGGAATATGGATGTTTTCTCTCTTTATGTCAATATGACTAAAGAGGTTCTCATCCATAAACCGAACATAACTTTGTTTGGCATCGGGTTGCATCGGATAATACTCATCCAGGTTGAAGGTGATCACGTTATGAAAGCTTAAGTCTTCCTCTTTGTGCAGGCGTACCAATTCTTCATAAACTTCAACTGGAGTTGCGCCGGTGGCAAGGCCCAGTACGGCATTTTCACCTTTTGCCTGTTTGGTTTTAATAAGGTCCGCTATCCTTTTAGCGACCTTTTTTGAAGCTATGTGTTCATCGGGAAAAACAGTTACCGGTAGTTTTTCAAAACGCGTTTCTTCTAATAGGTTTAGTCTAGCCATAATTTAATGCTATTCGGAGATTTTTAATTGATGTATGATTTAACCAGGGCTACCTGGTCTTTAAATATTTCGTCCATTACTGCGATGGTGCCCCCAAACAAACTGGAATTAGAACCTAAATCAGATAATTCGATTTTGGTTCTTTCTTTTAGTTGCATCATACAGTATGTATTCATTGACTGGTGAATCGGAGTGGTTATAAATTGTTTGGCTTCAGCAATCTTTCCTTCCAGGATAACGAGTTCCGGATTAAAGATCTGGATCAAAATAGCAATTCCTTTTCCTAGCTTGATGCCAATTTCTGAGAGCACTTTAATGGCAAACTGATCACCTTTGTTAGCTGCATCTATGATAACTTCAGGCTCTAATTTATCCATTTCTTCCTGGCTCAAATTATTTAATACTGAAGTTTGTCCAGCCTTAAGGCCTTCTTTGGTTCTTCTAACCAGAGCGAGACCTGAGGCTTCGGTTTCCAGGCAACCTCTTTTTCCGCAGTGGCAGAGCAAACCGTCTTCGGTCATTGGAATATGTCCGAATTCCCCGGCAAATCCAGATTCGCCCGAATGCATTCTGCCCCCCATAATAATGCCTAATCCTATTCCCCAGTCCATGGAGATCACTAACACATTGCTTTTATCACGAGCCAAACCAAAACGAAATTCAGCAAGGCATGCACTTTTAGCGTCATTGAGGATGACTACAGGTTTTTTAAA
>NZ_JBSYGG010000023.1:0-5844 GCF_054121475.1 Salegentibacter profundi | reverse complement strand
CTGTATATTTGCAGCCGCTTACAGGGATAACAGGAGTTATAAAGGTAGGCGGAAGTTCTTTAACAGCGTGGATTAAGAGGATATTTTGGCAGCCAATTCAGGGGCTAAAAAAAAATAAAAGTTTTTTTATTGCCAGAAACAAAAAGCGGTGTATATTTGCACCCGCAAAAACAACAAGCCAAACGTTCTTTTAACCTTGCAGGTTTATAGCAAAAAGCTTTAAAATTTTCCAAAGATTTTATTTGGAGGTAAAGGAAAAAGCATTGTATATTTGCAGCCGCTTTGAGCGCAAACGAGTTCACGAAAAAATACTGCAAAAGAAATCCCGGGTGGGTAGTAAAGTAAGAGAGGTTCGAGTCCTTTGATTTCAGCTAAGGAAACCTTCCTTTGTAAGAGGAGGAAGGAAGTTCATTGATTTATTGAATTGACAGCGCGTAAGATTGCCTTAATTGGCAATCATACAAATAATTTAGAATTAAGACTAGAGAAGTCGTCTTTGAGTGCAAACTTTGGATGGTTGTTATTATATTAAGAAACAACGATGAAGAGTTTGATCCTGGCTCAGGATGAACGCTAGCGGCAGGCTTAACACATGCAAGTCGAGGGGTAACAGGGATTGCTTGCAATCCGCTGACGACCGGCGCACGGGTGCGTAACGCGTATACAACCTACCTTTTGGAGGGGAATAGCCCAGGGAAACTTGGATTAATGCCCCATAGTATAACAATTTCACCTGAATTTGTTATTAAACATTTATGGCCATTAGATGGGTATGCGTCCTATTAGCTAGATGGTAAGGTAACGGCTTACCATGGCTACGATAGGTAGGGGTCCTGAGAGGGAGATCCCCCACACTGGTACTGAGACACGGACCAGACTCCTACGGGAGGCAGCAGTGAGGAATATTGGACAATGGGCGAGAGCCTGATCCAGCCATGCCGCGTGCAGGAAGACTGCCCTATGGGTTGTAAACTGCTTTTATACGGGAAGAACCGCACCTACGTGTAGGTGTTTGACGGTACCGTAAGAATAAGGATCGGCTAACTCCGTGCCAGCAGCCGCGGTAATACGGAGGATCCAAGCGTTATCCGGAATCATTGGGTTTAAAGGGTCCGTAGGCGGGATAATCAGTCAGTGGTGAAAGTCTGCAGCTTAACTGTAGAATTGCCATTGATACTGTTATCCTTGAGTTATTATGAAGTGGTTAGAATGAGTAGTGTAGCGGTGAAATGCATAGATATTACTCAGAATACCGATTGCGAAGGCAGATCACTAATAATACACTGACGCTGATGGACGAAAGCGTAGGTAGCGAACAGGATTAGATACCCTGGTAGTCTACGCCGTAAACGATGGTTACTAGCTGTTCGGCCCGATTAAGGGCTGAGTGGTTAAGCGAAAGTGATAAGTAACCCACCTGGGGAGTACGTTCGCAAGAATGAAACTCAAAGGAATTGACGGGGGCCCGCACAAGCGGTGGAGCATGTGGTTTAATTCGATGATACGCGAGGAACCTTACCAGGGCTTAAATGTAGTCTGACAGGTCTGGAAACAGACTTTTCTTCGGACAGATTACAAGGTGCTGCATGGTTGTCGTCAGCTCGTGCCGTGAGGTGTCAGGTTAAGTCCTATAACGAGCGCAACCCCTGTGGTTAGTTGCCAGCGAGTCATGTCGGGAACTCTAGCCAGACTGCCGGTGCAAACCGCGAGGAAGGTGGGGATGACGTCAAATCATCACGGCCCTTACGTCCTGGGCCACACACGTGCTACAATGGTAGGGACAGAGAGCAGCCACTGGGCGACCAGGAGCGAATCTATAAACCCTATCACAGTTCGGATCGCAGTCTGCAACTCGACTGCGTGAAGCTGGAATCGCTAGTAATCGGATATCAGCCATGATCCGGTGAATACGTTCCCGGGCCTTGTACACACCGCCCGTCAAGCCATGGAAGCCGGGGGTACCTGAAGTCGGTCACCGCAAGGAGCCGCCTAGGGTAAAACTGGTAACTGGGGCTAAGTCGTAACAAGGTAGCCGTACCGGAAGGTGCGGCTGGAACACCTCCTTTCTAGAGCAATGCATGTTAAAATGCAAAGCGCAATTATCTAAGAGGAAGTATTTAAAGCTTCTTTTTTGGTCTTGATTCTAAGCTGTCGATTTAATATTTAAAAAGGACAGTCTCATAGCTCAGCTGGTTAGAGCGCTACACTGATAATGTAGAGGTCGGCAGTTCGAGTCTGCCTGAGACTACAAAGCAAGCCTTGGAGCTTGCCTTGAGAGTAACAGGTAAGGTATGCCAGGGCATGGCTACCGGAGACTTAAAGTTCATAAAGAAATATTGAAAGGAAATTTTAGAGGTTGAGTAGCCGTTATAAGTACTGTTAACGAATAACTGGTTAACTGTAGCCTAACAACGGGGGATTAGCTCAGCTGGCTAGAGCGCCTGCCTTGCACGCAGGAGGTCATCGGTTCGACTCCGATATTCTCCACAAGGCGATGCCTTGGGATGTAAATTTCAAGAGTATTGCAGTGGGAGTGATAGATAATGTATTATCTGTCGCGACTCGCGAGACGTTCATTGACATATTGAGAAACAAAGAATACGAGAAACTACAGTTATAGAATTTATTTTATAACGAGGTAATTAAATTAATAGAATACATTGTGATTTATAATATAGGTCACGAGATAATTCGAGCATAAGCAAGAAGCATACAAGCTAGATAAGGGCGTATGGGGAATGCCTAGGCTCTCAGAGGCGATGAAGGACGTGATAAGCTGCGAAAAGCTGCGGGGACTGGCACATACAGGTTGATCCGCAGGTATCCGAATGGGGCAACCCACTATACTGAAGGTATAGTACTCCGCAAGGAGGGCAAACCCGGGGAACTGAAACATCTAAGTACCCGGAGGAAGAGAAAACAATAGTGATTGCGCTAGTAGCGGCGAGCGAAAGTGCATTAGCCCAAACCATATAGTTTACGGACTGTATGGGGTTGTAGGACCACGATATTTGTTGCAAATGGAATTAGAACAAGTTGGAAAGCTTGGCCACAGACGGTGACAGCCCGGTATAGGTAACAAATGCAATGATAGTGGTATCCTGAGTAGTGCGGGGCACGAGAAACCCTGTATGAATCCGGCGGGACCATCCGCCAAGGCTAAATACTCCTGAGAGACCGATAGTGAACCAGTACCGTGAGGGAAAGGTGAAAAGAACCCTGAACAAGGGAGTGAAACAGATCCTGAAACCATACGCTTACAAGCGGTCGGAGCATGTTTACATGTGACGGCGTGCCTTTTGCATAATGAGCCTACGAGTTACCGTTTCCAGCAAGGTTAAGTGATTCAGTCATGGAGCCGTAGCGAAAGCGAGTCTGAACAGGGCGTTTAAAGTTGGTAATGGTAGACGCGAAACCGTGTGATCTACCCTTGGGCAGGTTGAAGCTGTGGTAACACATAGTGGAGGACCGAACCCGTTGACGTTGAAAAGTCTTGGGATGACCTGAGGGTAGGGGTGAAAGGCCAATCAAACTCGGAAATAGCTCGTACTCCCCGAAATGCATTTAGGTGCAGCGATATGATAGTTTTATAGAGGTAGAGCTACTGATTGGATGCGGGGGCTTCACCGCCTACCAATTCCTGACAAACTCCGAATGCTATAAAATGTTTTATATCAGTGAGGGCATGGGTGCTAAGGTCCGTGTCCGAGAGGGAAAGAACCCAGACCATCAGCTAAGGTCCCCAAATGTATGTTAAGTTGAAGAAACGCGGTTGGACTGCCCAGACAGCTAGGATGTTGGCTTGGAAGCAGCCATTCATTTAAAGAGTGCGTAACAGCTCACTAGTCGAGCGGTCCGGCATGGATAATAATCGGGCATAAACATACTACCGAAGCTATGGATTTTGTACTTTAAGGTACAGAGTGGTAGGGGAGCATTGTAACAACGATGAAGGTGACTTGCGAGAGTTGCTGGAGTGGTTACAAAAGAAAATGTAGGCATAAGTAACGATAATGCAGGCGAGAAACCTGCACACCGAAAGACTAAGGTTTCCCCAGCTATGCTAATCAGCTGGGGGTTAGTCGGGACCTAAGGCGAACCCGAAGGGGGTAGTCGATGGACAACAGATTAATATTTCTGTACTTGCCCCACGTTAAAGCGGACGGAGGCGAAAAGTTGGTGCGTGCTGACGGAATAGCACGTTGAAGGGAGTGGTAACACCCCGACAGTACACAAAAGCTTCGGCCGGCGTGATAATCCAGCGGATCGACTTCCAAGAAAAGCGAGTGGAGGCAACCCGTACCGCAAACCGACACAGGTAGTTGGGATGAGAATTCTAAGGTGCTCGAGAGATTCATGGCTAAGGAACTAGGCAAAATGGGCCCGTAACTTCGGGAGAAGGGTCGCCCATCTTCGGATGGGCCGCAGTGAAGAGGTCCAGGCGACTGTTTATCAAAAACACAGGGCTCTGCGAAATCGAAAGATGAAGTATAGGGCCTGACACCTGCCCGGTGCTGGAAGGTTAAGAGGAGATGTTAGCGCTTGTCGCGACGCATTGAATTGAAGCCCCAGTAAACGGCGGCCGTAACTATAACGGTCCTAAGGTAGCGAAATTCCTTGTCGGGTAAGTTCCGACCTGCACGAATGGTGCAACGATCTGGACACTGTCTCAGCCATGAGCTCGGTGAAATTGTAGTATCGGTGAAGATGCCGATTACCCGCTACGGGACGAAAAGACCCCGTGCACCTTTACTATAGCTTAGTATTGACTTTGGACAAGTGATGTGTAGGATAGGTGGGAGACTTTGAAGCGCCGTCGCCAGGCGGTGTGGAGTCATTGTTGAAATACCACCCTTTACTTGTTCGGAGCCTAACCTCATTTTATGAGGGACAGTGCTTGGTGGGTAGTTTGACTGGGGTGGTCGCCTCCAAAAGAGTAACGGAGGCTTCTAAAGGTTCCCTCAGCACGCTTGGTAACCGTGCGTAGAGTGCAATGGCAAAAGGGAGCTTGACTGAGAGACATACAGGTCGATCAGGTACGAAAGTAGAGCATAGTGATCCGGTGACACCGCATGGAAGGGTCATCGCTCAAAGGATAAAAGGTACGCCGGGGATAACAGGCTGATCTCCCCCAAGAGCTCACATCGACGGGGGGGTTTGGCACCTCGATGTCGGCTCGTCACATCCTGGGGCTGGAGAAGGTCCCAAGGGTTGGGCTGTTCGCCCATTAAAGTGGCACGCGAGCTGGGTTCAGAACGTCGTGAGACAGTTCGGTCTCTATCTGTAGTGGGCGTTAGAAATTTGAGTGGACCTGACTCTAGTACGAGAGGACCGAGTTGGACTAACCTCTGGTGTATCTGTTGTTCCGCCAGGAGCATTGCAGAGTAGCTACGTTGGGAAGGGATAAGCGCTGAAAGCATATAAGCGCGAAACCCACCACAAGATGAGATTTCTTTAAAGGACCGTGGGAGACGACCACGTTGATAGGCCACAGGTGTAAAGGCAGCAATGTCATAGCCAAGTGGTACTAATAATCCGTAAAGCTTGATGCGATTCCTCCTATCCTGCAAGGGATAGGGGGAGCTTGAATGCTTAACCGTCAGTTTTATTGTTATTTTTTGTTTCTTAAATATGTCAAGGTTATTAGGAGGTAGATACTGGCCGATAAGGGTCTTTATGCTACACTCAACGATTTAAGGTGGTTATGGCAACGGGGCTCACCTCTTCCCATTCCGAACAGAGAAGTTAAGCCCGTTAGCGCAGATGGTACTGCTATTTGTGGGAGAGTATGTCACCGCCTTTTTTTTAAACCCTTCATCATTTATTTGGTGAAGGGTTTTTTTG
>NZ_JBSYGG010000022.1:0-10627 GCF_054121475.1 Salegentibacter profundi | reverse complement strand
TAAAGAACTTCCGCCTACCTTTATAACTCCTGTTATCCCTGTAAGCGGCTGCAAATATACAGGGCTTTTTTACTCCCACAAGCAAAAATTAAAAGTTTTTTAAAGAAATCTTAAATACCACTTGAAAAGCCTTCTTTTTGAAGCCTTTATATTTCCTAAAATTTTTCGAAGACCGACTAAAAGAAAGCGCACATCTGATTGATCATAAATTCTAGTATATATAATAAGGACAAAACCCTACATTGTTTTATTAGCCCATTTTTATATTCCTGCGGTATTGCGCAACCAAAGTCAACCTGTTATCTTTGCGCATTAATCAGTTTAGAAATCAAAAGAATGATCCAGGTTAGTTTGCCAGACGGCAGTATAAAGGAATTTGAAAAGGGAACCACTCCTATGGAGGTAGCTAAAAGCATAAGCGAAGGCCTTGCCCGAAATGTTATTTCAGCTAAATACAAAGGAGAAACCGTTGAAACCTCCACTCCACTTCAGGAAGATGGCGACCTTGTTCTTTATACCTGGAAGGATAAGGAAGGTAAAAAAGCATTCTGGCACTCCACCTCACACGTTATGGCTCAGGCCATCGAGGAGCTGTACCCAGAGGCTAAACTTACTATTGGCCCTGCCGTGGAGAATGGCTTTTACTATGATGTGGATTTCGGAGAAGAAAAGCTCTCTGAAAACGATTTTAAAAAGATCGAAAACAGAATGCTGGAAATCGCAAGGGAAAAGCACGACTTTAAAATGCGTGAGGTCTCCAAGGCTGATGCACTGGAGTATTATAAAAAGCAAAATAACCCATTTAAGCTTGAGCTTATAGAGAAACTCCAGGACGGAGAAATCACTTTCTGTGATCATTCTAATTTCACCGATCTATGCCGGGGAGGTCATCTTCCAAATACCGGATTTATAAAAGCGGTGAAGTTAATGAGCGTTGCCGGTGCTTACTGGCGAGGGGATGAAAAAAATCCACAACTTACCAGGGTTTATGGAATTTCATTCCCAAAGCAAAAGGAATTAAAGGAATACCTCGAGCTTCTCGAGGAGGCTAAAAAACGAGACCACCGAAAATTAGGAAAGGAACTCGAGCTTTTTACCTTTTCCCAAAAGGTGGGTCAGGGCTTACCCCTATGGCTCCCCAAAGGGGCGGCTTTAAGAGAGCGCCTGGAGAATTTTTTAAAAAAAGCCCAGAAGAAAGCCGGTTATGAGATGGTTGTGAGCCCACATATCGGGCAAAAAGAACTCTATGTCACTTCCGGTCATTACGCCAAATACGGAGAAGACAGTTTTCAGCCCATTCACACACCAAATGAAGGAGAGGAATTCTTGCTCAAACCGATGAATTGTCCTCACCACTGTGAGATCTACAACGCTTCTTCCTGGAGTTATCGTGACCTTCCCAAGCGATTTGCCGAATTTGGGACTGTTTATCGTTATGAACAAAGCGGTGAATTGCACGGGCTAACCCGGGTGAGAGGCTTTACTCAGGATGATGCTCATATTTTTTGTACTCCGGATCAATTAGATTCCGAATTCAAAAAAGTGATAGACCTTACCTTATATGTATTTGATTCATTAGGTTTTGAAAACTTTACCGCCCAGGTTTCCCTGAGGGATCCCGACAATAAGGAAAAATATATCGGCAGTGATGATGTTTGGGAAAAAGCTGAAAACGCTATCCTCAACGCAGCAAAGGAAAAAGGTCTTAATTATGTCATAGAAACTGGTGAGGCTGCTTTTTATGGACCAAAGCTGGACTTTATGGTTAAGGATGCTCTGGGAAGAAGTTGGCAGCTAGGTACCATCCAGGTAGACTACAACCTGCCAGAGAGGTTTGATCTTACCTATAAAGGCAGTGACAATGAGTCACATCGCCCGGTAATGATACATCGTGCACCATTTGGAAGCATGGAAAGATTTATCGCTATCCTGCTAGAGCATACGGCCGGGAACTTCCCGCTATGGCTAATGCCTGAACAGGCTATCATTCTCTCGCTCAGTGAGAAGTATGAAAAATACTCACAAAAAGTTTTAACTTTGCTAGAAAATCACGAAATTCGCGCCCTAGCGGATAACCGGAACGAAACCGTTGGGAAGAAAATTCGGGAAGCCGAAGTAAACAAATTCCCCTACATGTTGATTGTAGGAGAACAGGAAGAGAAAGATGGTACAGTTTCTGTACGAAAACGCGGGGAAGGAGACCTGGGATCAATGTCCCCTGAAGCCTTTGCCGAAATAATAAATAAAGAAATAAGAGAAACGTTAAAGACGTTTGAAGTTTAATTAAAATACGATAGCCATAGCAATACGTAGAAAAAGATCAAAGCGACCGCTAAGAGAAATTAAAGAAGATCAACACCGGATCAATAAAAAGATTCGTGCTGATGAAGTACGCCTGGTAGGCGATAATGTAGAAATGGGAGTTTACCCTACACAAAAGGCTCTGGAAATTGCTGATGAGCAAGGCCTGGATCTGGTAGAAATCTCTCCAAACGCTAAGCCACCCGTGGTTAAGGTGATGGACTACAAAAAATTTCTCTATGAACAGAAAAAACGCGAGAAAGCCTTAAAGGCCAAAGCGAGTCAGGTAGTGGTAAAAGAGATTCGTTTTGGACCCAATACCGATGATCACGATTATGAGTTCAAAAAACGTAATGCTGAAAAATTCCTGAAAGACGGAGCTAAACTAAAAGCATTTGTATTCTTCAAAGGAAGATCCATCGTGTTTAAAGATAAAGGAGAAATCTTACTCCTTAGATTAGCCCAGGATTTGGAAGAATTAGGTAAAGTAGAACAAATGCCTAAACTGGAAGGCAAAAGAATGACCATGTTCCTTGCCCCCAGAAAGACTAAATAAGAATAAGAGAGTTAATTATAAAAGAAGAAGAACATGCCTAAAATGAAAACAAAATCCAGTGCCAAGAAGCGTTTCAAGCTTACAGGTACAGGTAAGATTAAAAGAAAGCATGCGTTTAAAAGTCACATCTTAACCAAGAAGTCTAAAAAACGTAAGTTAGCCTTAACGCATAGTACTTTGGTACACGATGCTGATAAGGATAATGTTAAACTTCAGTTACGTTTAAAGTAAGCTGAAGCCCTTAACGGTTTAAACAATTTAAAAACCCTGGAGTTGGGCAAAACCTTAAACGGTTTTAGGAAAGTGTCAAAGATCGACCGCCTGCTACAAAAAAATTAAAATTATGCCAAGATCAGTAAATTCAGTTGCGAAAAGAGCCAGAAGAAAAAAGGTTCTTAAGCAAGCAAAAGGTTACTTCGGACGTCGTAAAAACGTTTGGACAGTTGCCAAAAACGCGGTAGAGAAAGCTATGCTTTATGCATACAGAGACCGCAAAACCAAAAAACGTAATTTCCGTTCACTATGGATTATGCGTATAAACGCTGCAGCCCGTGAACACGGTATGTCTTATTCTCAGTTTATGGGAGGAGTTAAAGCAAACGGAATCGGTTTGAACCGTAAAGTTCTTGCCGATCTTGCGATGAATCAGCCCGAAGCTTTTAAAGCAATAGTAGACAAAGTAAAATAAACAAAATTATACTCTCTTAGAAAGAAGCCCGGCGAATAACCGGGCTTTTTTATTTTTCACCTGTTATGGTGATGACCAGGCTTCTTCGTCTTGCATGGTCTCTATGTTCACAAAGATAAATTCCTTGCCAGGTACCTAAATTTAATCTTCCATTTGTAATGGGTATTTGCAGGGCAGTCCCCAGTAAAGATGCTTTAATATGTGCCGGCATATCATCTGGTCCTTCCACCGTATGTTTATAATATGGCATGTTTTCCGGAACCATTTTATTAAAATGACTTTCAAAATCTTCTCTCACTGTCGCATCTGCGTTCTCATTAATGGTCAATCCAGCCGAAGTATGTTTAATAAAAATATGAAACAGCCCGATTTTAAAGTCCTTGATTTCCCTTATTTCTGACAGAATTTCATCCGTAACCAAATGAAATCCTCTCGATTTTGCATTCAGTCTTATTTCTTTCTGAAATACTTCCATTGGTATTTTTTTATTTTTTAAGTTTTTTGAGGCTTCTTCTTTGCGGCAGGAAACAATACATTATTTAATATTAACCGGTATCCCGGGGAATTAGGATGAAGAGAGAGTTCTGTCTTAGGATCTCCAACCCTATGCTGGTAATCTTCCGGATCGTGGCCACCGTAAAAGGTAAAGAAACCCTTTCCTTTTATACCATGAATATACCTGGCTTCCCCATTTAATTTACTTTCTCCCATTATCAGTACATTGGGTTTGACATTTTCGGGGTTAAAAGCCGTTGTTTGTCCCATAAAACCTTTTACAAGCCGGGTATGGTTCTGTGTTAACATCGTTGGCACAACGTCCCATTTTGCAGAGAAGTCCATAAGGGTAAAATAATCGGATTCCCTGGGAATTTGTCGGCGCTCTGTCATATCGATAGATGAAAATTCGTATACCATCGGGCTGCGCTCCAGAATAAAATCCGTAAAAGCAAAGGTCTTATTAAAATCTATTTTGGACTGGTAACCTGGCTCGCTGGGATCCCCATCAAACATAGGCTCTGCGATATCGACTCCTTCGGCTGATAAAGCAATATCAAAACTATCAGTAGCACTACACATGGCAAACATAAAGCCCCCTCCGATGACGTAGTCCTTTATTTTAAGAGCCACATCCAGCTTTTGCTCGGATACTTTGGCATAACCCAATTTCTCTGCCATGGCCTCGGCTTCCTGCTTTTCTTTGATGTACCAGGGTGTGGTTCGGAAAGCACGATAAAACTTCCCATACTGACCCGTAAAATCTTCGTGGTGAAGATGAAGCCAGTCATAACGAACCAGTGCATCACTGAGGACCTGCTCATCATAAATCGTCTCATAAGGAATTTCCGCATAGGTAAGAACCATAGTTACCGCATCGTCCCAGGGCCTGGCATCTCCTGGGGAATAAACCGCGATCTCTGGGGCTTTCTCAAGCATCACGTTTTCCATGTTTTGAGAAGGACTCGATATTTCCTTGAGGATATCAGAAGTCTTTGCATCACTAATAAGTTCAAAGGAGACTCCCCTTATCCTGCATTCCTTCTGAAAATTCTCTGTATCGGAGACCAGGAAAGATCCTCCCCGGTAATTAAGGAGCCAACGCACTTCCAAATCTTCCTCCAGGGCGTAATAAGCTAACCCGTAAGCTTTCAGGTGATCGCTTTGCAAATCATCCATGGGGATTAGAATATTAGATGATAGGACCGAAAAAGGCGCAAAACTTAAAAGGAATACAAAAAGAAAGGGTCGTACCCTGGAATTGGCAAACCCTTTCAAAATGTCGAATAAAAAATAACTGCCTGGAGCAGAAAAAAAATATATCTTAAAAAGGCACTTCGTTATCGTCTTCATTATTAAAATCATCATTCATTGAGCTTCCAAAGGCTTCATCGGCACTTGGACTCGGCAGGTTACCACCGCCAAATTCCTGAGATTCATCTCCTCCACTATTCATCTTGGAATGAAATTCAAATGGCGAATCGAATTCATCTAAGTTATCAAATTTACCAAGATGCCCAATGAATTTCAACCTGATATTTTCCAGTCCCCCGTTTCTGTGTTTGGCCACAATAAATTCTCCCTGACCTTCGGTTGGGGTACGCTCCTCATCATCCCATTCATCAATTTTATAATATTCGGGACGATAAATAAATGAAACAATATCTGCATCCTGCTCGATGGCTCCAGATTCCCTCAAATCGGAAAGCAAAGGTCTTTTACTTCCTCCTCTCGTTTCCACTGCCCTGGAGAGCTGTGAGAGGGCAATGACCGGAACATTCAATTCTTTAGCTAGCGCTTTAAGGTTCCGTGATATTGTTGAAATCTCCTGCTCCCGGTTACCGCCCCCTTTTTGTGAGCCACCGGCGGTCATTAATTGCAGGTAATCAACCACGATCAGTTTTATGCCGTGCTGGGAGGCAAGCCGCCGTGCTTTTGCTCTTAGGTCGAAAATAGAAAGCGATGGTGTATCATCAATAAACAACGGAGCTTTTTCAAGGTCCTTTACCTTTACATTTAACTGCTCCCATTCATGTTTTTCCAGGTTTCCGGTTCTTAATTTTTCTGAAGACAGACCGGTCTCCGAGGAAATAAGTCGTGTAATGAGCTGAACCGAAGACATCTCCAGAGAGAAAAACGCTACTGGTATATTCTGTCCAACGGAAATATTACGGGCCATAGACAAGGTTAATGCCGTTTTACCCATACCAGGACGCGCCGCCACGATAATAAGGTCACTGGGCTGCCATCCCGAAGTCAGCCTGTCGAGTTTTTCAAATCCTGAGGGAACACCGCTAAGACCCTCCTTATTGGATATTTCCTGAATTCGGTTCTTGGCCTGAATAACCAAACTCTGTGCAGTCTCGGTAGATTTCTGAATATTTCCCTGGGTGACCTCATAGAGTTTTGCCTCAGCATTGTCCAGAAGATCAAAGACATCGGTACCTTCATCATAAGCCTCCTCAATAATTTCGTTAGAGATCTTTATAAGACTTCGCTGAATGTATTTCTGAAGAATTATTCGCGCGTGAAACTCAATGTGTGCCGAGGAAGAGACCTTCTGAGTTAATTGAATGAGGTAATAATCGCCACCCACTTTATCAAAATTTCCATCTTTCTTTAATTGATTGGAAACCGTTAATAAGTCGATGGCCTCGGTGTTCTCAAAGAGTTTATGTATGGCCTCAAAGATTAATTTATGGGCGTTCTTGTAGAAGGCATCAGCATTGAGGATATCTATAATTTCATCTACCCCCTTTTTATCGATCATCATAGCCCCCAGCACAACTTCTTCTAAATCAACAGCTTGAGGAGGAAGCTTTCCTTTTTCAAGGTTTATCACATTGGATTTTTGATATTTAAAACTTTGGGGGGAAGTCAATTTTTCCATAGCACTAAAGTAAATAAAATGTTAAGAGGGTCTTAAGAAAACCAACTTGAGTTAATCCACAAGTCATCAACATTTTGCCTGTTAATAACTCGGTAATCTTGTTAATAAGGGTAAAAAAATCCGAAACTGAATGTTTCGGATTTTTATCAGGTTATGTTAATTAAGGACTCAGCCTTTAAAAACTCCCATGCTTAAATATTTATCCATTCTTTTTTCAACAAGATCTGCTGGTGATAAGTTTTTAAACTCCTCATAAGAGGAAGAAATAGCCTTTTTTACCGTTTCAAAGGTTTCCTCTCTCTGGCTATGAGCACCCCCAAGAGGTTCCTTTATGATCTCATCGATAAGCTTTTGTTTTTTCATATCCGCAGCGGTCAGTTTCAGCGCATCTGCCGCCTGTTCCTTGAATTCCCAGCTCCTCCATAAAATGGAAGAACAAGATTCAGGTGAAATAACCGAATACCAGGTATTTTCCAGCATGAGAACTTTATCCCCGACACCAATTCCCAGGGCTCCACCACTTGCTCCTTCCCCTATAATAACTACAAAGATCGGTACTTTGAGGCGGGTCATTTCTAAAATATTCCTGGCAATGGCCTCCCCCTGCCCACGTTCCTCGGCTTCCATACCGGGATAAGCTCCGGGAGTGTCCACGAAGGTGACCACCGGCACCCCGAATTTCTCTGCAGACTTCATGAGCCTAAGTGCTTTGCGGTATCCTTCCGGGTTGGCCATCCCGAAATTCCGGTATTGTCTTGTTTTGGTATTATATCCTTTTTGCTGGCCGATGAACATAAAGCTTTGATCATCGATCTTTCCAAGTCCACCAATCATCGCTTTATCATCTTTTACATTCCTGTCACCATGAAGTTCCAGAAACGTATCTCCGCATATAGCGTTAATATAATCCAACGTATATGGTCGGTTGGGATGCCTGGAAAGCTGCACTCTTTGCCATGCAGTAAGGTTCTTGTAGATCTCCTTTTTCTTCTCCTTCAGTTTCTTCTCAAGCTGTTTGCAGGTAGCAGTAACATCCACTTCACTTTCTGAACCTATATTACAAGCTTTCTCGTACTGTTCTTCTAACTCTTTAATGGGTAATTCAAAATCTAAATATTCCATAAGTAGTTATGGGTGTTTTTTATTAGCTTACAAATATAACAAACTTTAAAAGGAAGATTTCCTATGATTCTACAATATTTTATCAATGAAATTTCAGGCCCTATCGCTTGGCCTTTAGCAGAAGATAAACAGCTAGTATCCCGAAACTTATATTAGGAAACCACACAGCCACAAGGGGTGAGAAAGTCGACTGCTCCGCCATTGTCCCAAATACTTTATCGAAGAAAATAAATACAAAGGCCAAAGTGATTCCCAGGGCCAGGTTCACCCCCATACCGCCCCTTCTTTTAATGGAAGAAACGGCCACTGCAATGATGGTTAGAATAAAGGCTGAGACCGGGATACTCCATCTTTTGTAGGCTACCACCAGGTAACGATTAACATTTCCCGAGCCGCGGCGCCGTTCCTGGGCGATAAATTCGTTGAGTTCCGTATAATTTAGCGTTTCCGCGATATAGTTTTCCGGGGTTAGCTCATCAAATTCAAAAGGTAGGATAGTATCTACCGTAGTTTCATGAATGATCTCATCTCCATCTTCTCCAATAATTCGTTTATCAAATACACTTAAGGTATAGGTAGAGTCTTCTTCATTGTATTTAAGGCGGGAGGCGCTTATTTTAAATTTAAGCTCATTCCCATCGAAATGTTCCAGGGTAAAGTTCCGCGCTGTTTTTGTTCTAGGTTGAAAATGGCTGGCATAGATATATTCATCATCATTAATCTGCCTGTAAACATCATTAGTCTCCTGGATCTGTGCGCCCTTTTTAAGATATTCATATTTAAACTCATTAAAACCCTTACTGGCTTTAGGGGCCAGATACATACTTAGAACCAGGGCAAAAACACAAACAATCGTTGCCCCAATCAGGTAAGGTCGTAAAAACCTGTAAAAGGAAACTCCACTGCTTAAAAAAGCGATGATTTCGGTATTATTGGCCAGCTTGGAAGTAAACCAGATTACGGATAGAAAAAGGAATAACGGAAAAAGCAGGTTGGCAAAATATATGGTAAAATCCAGATAATACAAGACCACCTCCATAAAGGGTACCTCATTCTCCAGGATCTTATCGATCTTTTCAGCAAGGTTTACGGTTATACCAATAGGTATAAACAGCAATAACATCAGGAAAAAAGTTCCCAGATAGCGCTTCAGTATGTACCAGTCAAGGATCTTCAATTTATAAACGCTTATCCATTTGTTTTACCATTTTATCCTTCCAGGCTGTGAAATCCCCTGCTAAGATATGCTTTCTGGCCTCTCTCACCAACCAGAGATAAAAACCAAGATTATGGATCGTTGCAATTTGCTTGCCAAGCATTTCATTAACGGTAAACAAGTGTCTTAGATATGCCCTGGAATATTCTGTATCCACCCAGGTAATTCCCATCTCATCTAAGGGAGAAAAATCATCATGCCACTTCTTATTCTTGATATTAATCGTACCATGAGCCGTAAAAAGCATTCCATTTCTTGCATTCCTTGTTGGCATCACACAATCAAACATATCTATCCCCAAAGCAATATTTTCCAGGATATTTATAGGCGTTCCTACCCCCATGAGATAACGGGGTTTATCTTCAGGTAGAATCTTGGTAACCACCTCGGTCATCGCATACATTTCTTCTGCAGGTTCCCCCACAGATAAACCTCCTATGGCATTGCCCTCTGCTCCAACTGAAGCGATATATTCGGCTGATTGCGCTCTAAGGTCTTTATAGGTACTGCCCTGGACAATCGGGAACAGGGTCTGTTCAAAGCCGTAAAGCGGTGCTACTTTATCGAGATGACTCACGCACCGGTCCAGCCAGCGATGCGTCATATGCATCGAGCGTTTGGCATAGCGATAATCACAGGGATAAGGAGTGCACTCATCAAATGCCATAATAATATCGGCTCCTATGGCCCGCTGAATTTCCATCACATTTTCCGGGGTAAAGGTATGGGAAGAACCATCTATATGAGATTTAAATTTCACCCCTTCTTCCTTTATCTTTCTTCTTGCAGATAATGAATAGACCTGGTACCCACCGCTATCGGTAAGAATGTTCCGATTCCAATTCATAAACTTATGAAGACCACCAGCTTTCTTTAATATTTCGGTTTGTGGCCTAAGATATAGGTGATAGGTATTTCCTAATATGATATCCGGATTAATATCTTCCTTAAGTTCTCTTTGGTGTACTCCTTTTACAGAGGCCACAGTACCCACGGGCATAAATATAGGGGTCTCAATTTTACCGTGATCGGTCGTAATGGTTCCGGCACGGGCTTTACTACCGGCATCGGTAGTTAATAAATCAAATTTCATAGTCATATTTAAATCGCTGCAAAGATACTCAACTAAAAATCAAATTGAAGCCGCTTAAAAAGCTAAATTGTTAGTTACTTGAACCTCAAAGTTAATAACTGGGCTTTCGGGGCTTTGTCAAAGCTATTTAAAAGCCTATTTTTGTGGCCATTATTTAAACAACACAATATTATAATGTCAGACATTCAGGAATTAAAAGACTTTGCCACGCAGGTGCGCAGGGATATTTTAAGACAGGTACACAAGGTTAATTCGGGACACCCCGG
>NZ_JBSYGG010000021.1:0-19128 GCF_054121475.1 Salegentibacter profundi | reverse complement strand
ATTAACTTAACCAAAATTTTAGAAGAAAAGTGTCCGTTTTGAAACGGAACGCCTGTCCGCTTTCAGCGGATTATGCAATGTAGGAATTTGAGGATTAAGACTTATATATTAAGAGGCGCTGGACAGTTTATAATTAGGCCGAAATTCATGTGTTACCTTCATCAATTTCCTTAAAACAGAAACTACCTTTCTAAATCTACCCACCTGCTATAGTAAATTCACCTCGTAAAATTGTGCTACGTAAGAATTTTTAGACCTCCTGATTTCTGACTTCCAATTTTTTCACAATACCAGTTATTTGCGATGAATCTTTTTTGGTAATAGTACCTTTAACTAAAGTAAATTTGGAAACTTTCTTAAATAAAAATGAAGGATAGTCCTAAAATTTCGTTTTTCATCCTTTAGAAGTTACAACCACTAGAATGAGTTTTTAAAATGGTCCTTTTGCATTGCAGTGTTCTGCTTCCAATTTTTCTCCTGGCATCTCTCCCCGGATATTAAAATTATATTCATTTTTTTCTCCGGTATCTCTAGAATACCAATCTTTAGTGAGTTCTTGCGGAACGTTATCATTTGTTTCTTCCATCCATTCCAATAAAACACCCTTCAATTCTGCAATGACCTTTAAATATTTTTTATCATTGGCTATGTTTTTAATTTGAAGTGAGTCTTCCTTTAGCTCATAAAGTTCTTCAGTAGGTCTTGGGGCAAGAAATACATCAGATTGAATAGATGTTAAACTTTTTCTCGCTGTTTTTAAAGATCTGAATGAAGGGCTGTTAATTGCATCCGCAGGACCCTGGTTTGGTAAATATGGCCTTGAATTTAAGATATACATAAAATCGTCGGTTCGGACCATACGTTCGTGTGCTTCATGATCATGCCAATTATGCTCTGCAAAGGCATAGTTACGAAATTTCCGACTCGGGTTATCTAGAACATCTTTAAAGCTCTTTCCTTGAAAGGTTTCAGGAATACCAACCCCACAAATATCTAAAACAGTTGGAGCGATATCTATACTGCTGATTAGACTGTTACTGACAGCGCTGTCAATATTTTCGGTCCAATGGATAATCAAAGGAGTTTTTACCCCAGAATGATACATTCTGGTTTTGTCGCGCGGAAACGGCCTCCCATTATCAGCCATAACAATAATAATCGTATTATTAAATACTTTCTGTTTTTTGAGTTCTTCGATAACTTTTCCAATATGAAAATCAAAACGCTTTATTTCATCATAATATTTGACTAGGTCAATTCTAGTGCTATCATTGTCTACTAGAGTTTTTGGAACCTCGATCTTTTCTGGGTCGTGTGTGTTTGAAAATTGGTTTTTACCCCAAACCCTATGTGCATCATAAGAAGCAAACCAAAAAAAGAAAGGGTTGTTTTTATCTCTTTCCCGCAAAGATTGTATCCACATATCTTCACCTCCATCGCCATTTTGCTCACGCTTCTCATAAATTTGATCGAATCCTTGTTTTAATAGGCTCCCCATATGCCATTTTCCGGCTTGACCTGTATAGTATCCGTTTTCATCTAATTTTGAGGCAATAGATTCAAAAACTACTTTAGGCTCTGTATGCAATTCTGCTGCACCAGTATTATGGGGGTACCTGCCTGTAAGGATACTTATTCTGCTGGGACTACAGGAACTCGTTGTTAGGATAGCATTGTTGAACGTTATCCCATTCCTTGCCAGATAATCAATATTCGGAGTATGCACAAAATGGTTCCCATATGGCCCCAGGTCGGTCGCAGTTACGTCATCAGCTATAAAGACAATAACATTCGGTCTTTCCCCCGGGGAATGAACTTTCTGGCCAACGATCCCGTTAGAAAACAGAAGGAAAATACCAAAAACTAAAGTTGTTATTTTATCCATGGTACCATTTTGTTAGTCAGAATATATTAGGTCGCCAAAAAAGCCAAGCACTTCACTAGTTTATCATTACTACTTTTTATTAAAACAAAAAGATAACTAGGTTATTCACTTTTTCTGTTTTCTATGTATTCAAGGTATTCCCTCAAATATTTCTCTTGAAGTTCTTTTGAATCCCCATATTTTTCGCGAAGCTCCTTGAGCTTTTCGTGCATATCGGCTCTTACCTCTGTATAATTCGGATCTTCGTAAATATTATTCAATTCCTCAGGATCTTCCTTCAAATCATACATTTCCCACTCATCAATATCATAATAAAAATGCATCAGTTTATAACGGTCGGTCGCCACACCATAATGTCGTTTTACCATATGTACTGAGGGATATTCATAGTAGGTATAATAAACTGCATCCCGCCATTCTCCTGACTTTCCATTTAATATTCTCCTAAAAGATTCACCCTGCATTTCTGATGGAATTTCGACATTGGCATAATCTAGAAGTGTTGGTGCGAAATCGAGATTTTGAACTAATTCATCCACGACTGTTCCTGGAGCTATTTCTTTTGGATAACGAATTAATAAGGGCGTGCGGAATGATTGCTCATACATGAATCTTTTATCGAACCACCCATGTTCTCCAAGATAGAATCCTTGATCTGAGGTATAGACTACAATCGTATTTTCAGCTAAGTCATTTTGATCCAAATAATCCAGTACTTCTTCTACTCCGTCATCAACAGATTTAATGGTACGCAAATAATCTTTTATGTATCTGTTGTATTTCCATAGTGCTATTTGCTTCTCCCTCTGCTTTTCGTTCCCCAATTTCCGCATTGGTTTCAAAATACCTCCACCATCGGGATTTTCTTTAGGAAAGAATTTCTGGATGAACTTCTGGTTTTTTGGTTCATAAGCAGCATTCCAAGCTGCCAATTGCCTGTCATTCAATCGATCAAGATCATTTTTGAGTTCAGTTGGATTTCCTTCAGGGTCAATCTGGAATTTGAAGTCATGACCCCATCTTGCATGCCCATCGATTTCCATTTCCTGAGTTTTTGCTGCGGTACCTCGCCCAGCATAAAGCGTTTCATCATCAAAATAAGTCGCTGGAGGAATAAATTCAGTAGTATCATAGAGGGTTAAATATTTCGGTCCAGGTTTCCAGTTTCTATGAGGTGCTTTCTGATTGTATATCAACAGAAAGGGCTTATCCTTCGGGCGATCCTCCTTTAACCATTTAAGAGCATGCTCGGTAGTAATATCCGTAACATAACCTTCAATGCGTTTCTTCTCCCCATTGACAAGAAAATCTGGATTATAATAATGTCCTTGTCCAGGCAAAACCATAGAATAATCAAAGCCTTGAGGGAGACCATCAAGGTGTATTTTTCCAATCATTGCTGTAGCATATCCAGCCCTCTGCAGCTCTTTTGCGAAATTAGGCTGCTCCCAGTTAAACGGCTGAACATTGTCAACTTTACCGTTCACAAAACTATGCTTGCCAGTTAGAATAACGGCACGACTTGGAGCACAGATCGAATTTGTGACAGTAGCCCTAGTAAAAATAGAACCTTCTTCAGCTAATCTGTCAATACCTGGAGTTTCATTTAGCCCATAGCCATAAGCACTAATGGCTTGATACGCATGATCATCGCTCACCATAAGGATGATGTTTGGCTTTTTGTTTTCTGTTTGAGAAAAGGTTGCTCCTGAGAACAGAAGAAGTGCGATGAAAGAGTGAAATATATTTTTTTTATATTTTTTCATAATTTCTTTTGATTAATTGTGGTTAGACAAATTCCATTGGTTTTTATTAATCTGTTAATCCTTATTTAATAACATTTCAGGTGTTGCCACTGTCCTGAAACCCAAATGTTCCTGGGCAGAATCTGTTGAGTTCGCCATACGAGCAGAAATTCTAAAACTGGCGCAATAAGATGCATTGCACAAAAATGACCCCCCTTTTATTACCTTCTCTTGTAATCGCGGATTATAAGGATTGTATGGAAATTCTGCTCCTTGAGGATTTTTTACAATGCCATTCCGCCCCACTTCCTCATAATAGTGCACATTATACCAATCCTGAGTCCATTCCCAGACATTCCCCGCCATGTCATGGAGCCCGAATTGATTTGGAGGAAAGGATTTTACCGGAGCTTTGTTTTCAAAACCGTCTTTCTTTGTATTGCTCATAGGGAAATCCCCTTCCCAGGAGTTAGCCATTTGTGATAATTTTGCCATATCGGTTCCCCAGGAAAAGATAGCATCCTTTTTCCCTCCCCTGGCAGCATATTCCCATTCTGCTTCAGTGGGTAGACGCCTTCCTGCCCATTCACAATAAGCAAGGGCATCTTCAAGCGAAATATGAACAACTGGGAATTCACCCCTGTTCACTATAGAACTCTCAGGCCCTTCGGGTTGTCTCCAGTTAGCGCCAACTTTCCAGTCCCACCATTGGGAGTAATCGTACAGGTTAGGAACACTTTCAGTTGCTTTCTTAAAAACCAGAGAACCGGGCTGAAGAATAGAATCGTGTGGTTTAGGAGTGTTAGGAGGAAGTTGCTTTTTTATTTCATCCCAAACAATATCCCGTTCCGCAACAGTTATATAACCCGTTTCTTCAACAAATTTCGTGAATTCTGCATTCGTCACTTCACTGATATCCATAAAAAAACCATCCACTTCTACCGAATGTGCAGGTTTCTCATGTTTCATAGCCATATCGTCAGAACTGACTGCTCCTTGAACAAAAGATCCACCTGGAACCCAAACCATACCTTTCGGCGTTACGATACCCGTAGGTTTTTCCTTTAGTAAATCACCAAAATTGGAGGAGGCTAAAAATTCCTGTTGATCCACTACTGAAGCAATTTTATTATCAGCTTTCTCCTTACAAGAATAAAGAGTTATTAAAAAACAAATTAAAATTAATTCTTTTTTCATATCCTTAAATTTCATCAATCATCTTTTTCAACCGATTTGAACAAGCTATGCATATTGCTAAATGTAAATCTGTTCCAATTTTAGGAGTCGCCGTATTTTTTCACAGGATTTGATCTAGTTGATTTTATGCATGTCGACACAATCATCTCGGTAGTCCGGACATTCATGCATACCTTAGGATCTTCCTACAGATCTTTCATTTCCCACCCAACTAATTTGTAGAAATATCACAGGTCACAGTGATTTGTCAATCTACCATAAGGCTTCTCAACCTTGTGCCAGGAAGTATACTTACAATGATAATGGAAACAAAAGCTTCAATTTTTGACTAATCGCCTAATACTTATTAAGCGGCTTTTTCAATCAATTTCAACCAATCCTATCTATTTTGATTTTTGAACATTCTTCGAAATATAAAAATTTCGATTTTTAAAATTTTAATTGCTATTCAATAATCAATATCCCTCATTTTGGGTTAGGTTGGGATTTCTGTCCATTTCCGTTTGAGGAATCGGATATCTTACTTGAAACTCTTGTGCAGGTTTACCGCGTTCTATTGCCTTTTGAATAAATTTGCCATGGCGAATCAGGTCTTGGCGTCTGAGTGCCTCCGTATGAAACTCCCTGCCTCTTTCATCTAGAATAAAGTTTCTTAGCGCTTCCTTATCTGCAAAATCACCTACCGTGAATGTTGATACTCCTGCAGCTTCCCTCACCATATTTATAAGATCAATAGATTCTTGGTTAGGTCCATTGATTTCATTTAAAGCTTCTGCTCTGGAAAGAAGGATATCAGAATAACGAATAAAAGGAAAATCATTAGGTGCTCGGCTTATCCCTTGGTTTGGGTATTCTGGATACTTTAAACTTCTAGCATTGTCCTCTCCTAGCACGACAGTTTCTCCGTCAGCATTTTCGAATTCAAATAAAAATGCATCTAGGCGTTCGTCCTCTGGATCGAATATTTCTAAAAAGTCAGACCATATTTTGTATTCAGCCGCAAATATTTGTCTAGGAGGATATTTCCACTGATAGCCTCTCGGCACCACATGACTTAACCAACCATTGCCAGTATCATCATCAGGAGTATCTGACATCACTGACACAAAAATGAATTCATTATCACGCTGATTTTCAAAATTAAATAACTCCGTCCTATTCTCTTCAACAAATAAATCATATTCTCCTAAATCCATCACTTGTTTTGCAGTAGCAGCAGCATCTTGCCATCTTTTAGTCATCATGTAAAACTTAGCTAAAGCTCCAAGAGCAGCACCCTTTGTAGGGCGTCCATATTGACCTCTTGGTGGCGTCAAGGGAAGTTGCTCACTAGCCACCAGTAGCTCGTCTTCAATAAATGAAATCATTTCCTCTTCTGTAGGTCTACTTGGACGGTCTGTGACTTTAGTTTCACTACTAGTTATAAGTGGTACTGGGCCAAAAAAGTCATACAATAAGAAATAATTAAATGCTCTTAGAAAACGTGCTTCAGCAATTATTTCGTTTTTTCTATTCTCGTCCATATCTACTAGAGAAGCATTATCCAAGACTGTATTAGCCTTAAAAATTCCTCGGTATCGACGGTCCCAAGAATTGCTTAACCATTGATGAGTTGACGTCCATGTAAATTCTTCAATAGGTCTATTGAACGTAAAAATACCACCACTCCGTTCAAAAGCTATGTCAGTGTTAACCTCCTGTAAAGTAACAGCATCTCTTGTTATATCACTGTAACGCAATTCGCCATAAACTGAGTTTAGCACTACTTCTAGATCCTCTCCAGTTTTAAAAAAATCCTCGGGACTTAGAGTTGTGAAAGTTTGTTCTTCTAACAAGTCTTCACATGAAGAAAATAATGTTACAGTAAAGGTCAAAAAGAAAACTATTTTATATTTTAATATTTTTTTCATCTCTTTATAAGTTTAAATTGATACCTAGTGTATAAGTTCTGGCAAGCGGGTAAGCGCTGTAGTCAATCCGCAAATTCGAATCACCCAAGGAATTAACATCGGGGTTATAACCACGATAATCCGTCCAAGTAATCAAATTCTGCCCAGATGCATACACCATGAGGGAAGAAATAAACTTGATATTCAAATCAGGAAAAGTATAAGCTAATCTAGCGCTTCTTAATCTTAGAAAAGAAGCGTCTTCAACAACCCTACTATTAAAATCGAAGGTTCGAGATGGATTAACAAATGAGGGTTGGTCGTTTGTAGGGTTTTCAGGAGTCCACCTATCCAAAACATATTTTTGCCTATTCCTTAGATCATCAATGGGATTTTCTGAATCAATATTGGTGAAATTTGCCAATTCAAACCCAAATTTCCCTTCTAAAAAAACATCAAGAGAAAGGCCTTTATAACTAAAGGAATTGTTCAAGCCCATGGTAAAATCAGGAAAAGGATCGCCCAGTACGGTTTTATCGTCATCATTTATGACCCCATCATTGTTCAAATCTTTGAACTTTCTACCTCCAACTGAGGCATCAGGTTGAGTTGGAGAACTATCAACTTCATCCTGAGACTGAAAAACGCCGGCGAACTCATATCCATAATAAGAATTAATAGGCTGACCAACATTCAGTAAGGTGAAATCTTGGATAAACCTGGTACTACCTTGAAGGATTCTAGGTAATTCCCCCAAATTAGTAACTTCATTTTTTAAAGTGGCTATATTAAAATCTGTTGTCCATTTAAATTGGTTAACGAAGTTTCTTGATGCCAGCGAAAATTCAAAACCAGAATTTCTAGTATCCCCGACATTTTGAAGAGAAATATTAAACCCAGTAGTGGTAGGAATAGGCAAATAGAGTAATAAATCCCTCGTGTTACTTTGGAAATATTCTACTGTTCCTGAAATTCTATTACTGAGAATTCCAAAATCAATTCCTAGATTCAGTGATTCTGTGGTTTCCCATTTAAGATCAGGATTTGCCAATTGAGTAGGAGCAATAGACTGAACTTCTTCACCATCAAATACTGCAATAGGCCCTGAGCCTAGTAGAACCAATGACCTTCCATTGTCAATTTCCTGATTTCCACTCAAGCCATAACTAGTCCTCAGTTTTAAATCAGTTACCAGACTTTCCTCCGGAAAAAAGGATTCATTTGAAATATTCCAGGCAATCGCACCTGATGGGAAATAAGCAAACTTGTTATTTTCACCAAACCTGGAGGACCCATCAGCCCTAAAGGATCCTGATATTATATATCTGTCATCAAAAGCGTAATTTACACGACCAAAACCAGATACAATTGTATTTTCACCTCGGAGAGACCCAACTTCATATGTGCCTGGATCTCCAGCACCTAGATTGTTAGGTCCAAAAGAAGTTGTCGGGAAATTCTGTCCAGCAGCGCTAAATCCTGAATTCTTAAATCTCTGAAATGAATAACCTCCTAATAGATTTAGCCTATGCTTATCTGCTATCTCTTTTTTATAATCCAAAGTGAATTCAAAAAGGTTGCTATTAATTTCCCTAAGTCTTTGTGTTGCCTGTCCTTCAGCCAAACTCCCTTTCTGAGTAATTAAATCCAAAAAGGTTTCCCTTCGTAAGATTCTCTGATCAAAACCAAAATTTAGCTTAGCTTTTAAATCAGATATAACCTCATATTCAACAAATCCGTTACCGAACAATCTAGTAGTTTTTTCAAATTCATCTATTGTTTCTGCTTGGGCTACTGGATTACTAAGATCTTGCAGACTAGTACTATAACTTCCATCTGGATTATAGACGGGTAAGGTTGGAGGAAGTTGTAAAGCTGCTGCAATAACTCCAGCCTCCATATTGACACCTAGTCCAAGTGGCACTCTATTTTCCTTCTCAAAACTATTATTTAGATGAAAACCAATCTTTACCTTATCTCCAATACTATGAGTAAGATTTATCCTTGCAGTCAATCGTTCAAAACCTGAATTAATAACTATCCCTTCTTGATCAAAAGCATTCAACGATAAATAATACTGCGTATCTTCAGAACCACCTGAAAAGGAAAGACGATGTTCATGAATTGGAGCGCTCCTAAATATCTCATCTTGCCAATTTGTGCCAACGCCAATGGCACTTATCTCCTCCGGGCTAAACAATTGATCGAGACCTCTATCCTCATATATGTCATTATAAAATGACATATACTCTTGAGCATTCATCATATCGAGTGTTTTGGCCGCTTTTTGAATACTTGTTGAAAAGTTATAATTGATTTCCAGCGCAGAATTTACTTGACCTTGTTTCGTTGTGATTAATACAACACCATTTGATCCTCGAGCTCCATAAATAGCGGTTGCCGATGCATCTTTTAAAACTTCAATTGATTTTATATCAGAAGGGTTTAAGGAATTCCCTGGGTTTGCACCGGGAAGACCATCAATAACGTAAAGTGGTTCATTTCCAGCAGTGATAGAATTAGCACCTCTTATTCTTAAAGAAAAATTTCCCCCTGGCTCTGCACTGCCTTGAGTTACCTGAACACCTGGCAACCTACCCTGTATAATCTGGTCAACTGATGCCTGAGAATCTGTGTTTAATTTTTCAGCTTGAATTGAACTTACAGAACCAGTCAGGTCGCTCTTCCTAACACTTCCATAGCCTATGACAACTACTTCCTCTAATTGAGCCTGATCGTTTTCTAAAACAATATCTATTTGGGAATTTCCGTTAACTGGAATTTCCTGAGTGATCATACCGATAAAAGAAATTACTATAATGGCATTTTCATCAGTAACCTCCAAAGAATAATTACCATCAAAATCGGTTTGAACACCATTATTAGCCCCTTTCTCCATAACCGTAGCACCGGGTAACGGCATTCCCGAACCATCTACAACAGTACCTGAGACTTCAAAACCCTGTATCCCGGTTTGCTTATTTTCTTCCTTTCCAAGGATACTATCTTCAGGCAAGATAATTACCTGACGATTGTCAATTTTATATTTCAGATTTTTCCCGCTGAATACTGTTTCCAAAATTTCTTCAAGACTTGCCCCTTTTTCTTTTACTTTAATTCTGTCGGTCTTTGAAAGGACGCCATCTTTATAGAAAAAAATAAATTCAGTCTTTTTTTGGATCTCAGTAAAGAGTTCTTCATAGGTAACATCTTCTACATTAATATCAATATCATCCTGAGAATAAGCTTCCTTGGCTTGTAATGTTGTTATCCCAATTACGATAAATAAGAAAAATGATTTCATAAGCAAGATAGGAATGTGACGAAATGAAAACTGCTCTTTCGAGCCACATTTAGGCGAAAAATTCATAATTTTGATTTTTAGTTAGTTTTGTACGCTAATTTTTCTAATAACCATTGGTGTTGCAGCACTGATGGTTATTCTTTTATATACAATTTCAATTCATTGGCATAAATTTTAAGGTTTAGAGATCACGATTACTTTATTATTTTTCCACTGGTATTGGAAGGGATTGGTTTTATTTATTATCTCAAGAACACTATCCACATCTTTTAATAAATCTAATCTTCCTGAAAATGTGGAATTTTCTGGGAATCCTTTTTCAAACTTTATTTCAACATTATAGTATCGAGAAAGTTTAGCAGCTATGTCCTGAAGGCTATTCATTTTTAAAGAAAGGAAACCTTCCCGCCAGGAAAAATAATCCTCGGGATTTACTTGTTTGGAATTCAACCCCCTAGTTTCAGCATTAAAACTTGCCATAGTCCCCGGTTTAATTTTAATTACCTTATTATTATCCTTGTGATACTTAATACGAACACTTCCGCTTTTTAATACTGTATGAGAGATAACCTCATTTGAATATGCCGATACGTTAAATACAGTTCCTAATACCTCAATTTCCTGATTCTCTGAAAGCACCTTGAATGGTTTATTTTTGTTGTGTGCAACTTGGAAAATTGCTTCTCCCGTAAGGTAAACCTGTCTTTCATCCCCCTTGAAAACGGCGGGATAAATTAATTTAGATCCAGAATTAACCCACACTTTTGTACTATCAGATAAAGTAAGACTACCTCGTTTTCCATAAGGAACAATGAATGTATTAAAAACAGGTGTACTATTTTTTTCAGTTTTCTGGCTTACTACCTTGCCTTTACCAATTTGCACTCTATCTCCAGAAGAAGAATATTGAATATAACTATTTTCAGAATCTATATTAATTTTTTCTCCATTTAACACTAAAGTAACCTGATCGGAATTTTCCAAGGTAGAATCCGGAATAGTACGCGCAAAATCTTCTATCGAAGGCTCCGAAGACTGTTTTATGACATGAAACAGTCCAAGTACACACAGGACACAAGCAGCAGAAGCATAACCCACGAAAATTTTAATTTTCCTTTTTCGATTTTGACGTTTCACCGTACTCGCCGAATTCAGAATTCTCCAGCGAAGCTCCTGCTTCTCCATATTACTTAGCTGCGAATCAGATTTATGGCTCATAATTTTGGAAATAAAATCTTAAGTTTCTATGCCTCTAATAATATAGAGACTAGTAAAACGACTTTATAGACATAAAAAATTTATTTTTTTATAATCTTAGCGTTTTAATTCATTTTAGAGCCTTTCAGCATTTTTGTTTCGGTTAAAAAAGCCCTGACAAAAAAGCCAGGGCTTTTTATAGGAATTCGAATTATCACAACTAATCCAACTAACAACTATATAACATGAAAATTCATCCCTGAAGATATTTAACTGTTTCTTTTGAGATATTTTAGGATTATTAATCCAGTTTGATCTTAAGATAATTTTTCCTTATTAATATAGAGACAAGTAAATCGAATTTATAGACAACTTTTTATAGAAATCAAGGAAATAAATAAAAACTTTAGAAATGTTTGGGCGGTGGAAGAGGATTCTGATTCAGTAAGTTCAAACAAGAATCAAAAGTCGAATTTTAATTTGGTTGTGCCCTGCATAATTCTAAATGACTAAAGATAATGAATGGGATAAGAAGATTTTATTACCAGACTCAATTAAAATGAAAAGATTACCAAAGAAGAGCTACAGCTTTCTTGCGTAATTCCTTAACCGTTCTATAAACGAGTGTCCTTGCAGATGAGACAGTTACATTCAAATCTCTCGCAATCTCCTCGTAAGACTTATCTTCTGAAAACTTTAATTCCAGAACTTTGATTTGATGCAATGTAAGGTATTCCATGGCATGATCTACTTTTTTTTGAGTTAATGAAGCCTGCTCAAAGTTTATAATTTTATTTTCATGGCTCTCCGTATTTTCTAACATCCCCGGCTTGGTCTCAAAATCTTTATTTTCTAATTTTATTTCTTTTGAATTCTTTTTCCGAAAAATATTTCTCTTAAAGGAAGTAATAAGGTATGCCTTAATATTCTGGGCTTCGGAAAGCCTGTCATGATATTTGTAAAGTTCCAAGAACATATCATGAATAACATCCTGAATAAATTCTTTATCCGGATAAATAGAATATCCTATAGCAAATAAATCATCGACATATTTATCGTAGAAATATCCAAGTGCATCCATATTCCCTTTTTGCAGGTCCTGCCATGCATCTATATCACTTCGATAAGTAGATTTCTTACGACTTTTAAACATCTATTATTTTTTCCAAAAAAAGTTCAAAAAAGGAACTTGATGATATTATTAATATCAGAAATTTTAGATATTAATTATTTCATATTCCTTCCAAATATAACTTTTTTTTAAAATCATCAAATTTATTGTTAATTAAAAAGTGATATTCACAACTTGCTTTTTAAGTAAATGAGCTGAAGGTTCTTAGACATCCTAAAATCTAGTGGATTTTTACCCATTTGGTAATTATCTTGATATCAGCATCTTACTGACTTAACAAAAAAAAGTATGAACTAAAAATCCAGTTCTGCCTTTTGCAAATCCCAAAGCAATGGTTATTTCAATTAATACTTTAGTTGAAATTCCTGAATATTTGTCCTTTCTGTTTTAATCCCTTTACACTTAAGGGACAAGATAAACCAATATTGTTTGGATTGCTTGTGAAGATATTTCCCCTTTTTAGGAAGGCAATACATTAGTCAATATTCCGAATATTGATATATTATATTTTAAAAGTAGAAATGGCTAATGACCCGGAGACTAATCCCAGAAAAGTCGCCGTTGGGGGTAATCAATATATAGAGGCTGCAGAATACAGAGAAGGGGCTTTCTACAATATGTTTCATTCAGAATTCAACTCTTTAACAAATGAGAATGATATCATGCCGGTGAGTTCTCCTTATACAAATGGATCTAAAGGTGCTGATAGAATCATGAGACACGCGAAGCCAGCAGGTTTTAAATATTATGGGTTTCCCATAATTCATTTTCTTTATCTTCAAAGATCAAAATGAATAACCCTTTCTGTAAATACTTCCCAACCCTTATTCTTATGCGAACCGGCCTGATATGCTTTTACCGTAAGAAGCGCATTTAACAGTAAAACTTTCTGTCTACCTATCTTTCTTAGTTGCCGGTAGCAGGAAAAGGTTTTCCCAGATCATTTTCGATCTCCCTGAATATACTTATAAGGAATGGCGGAAATTGTATACAACCCCCTACCCCAAAAACAAAGTCCATTTGCCTGTCCTACTCCATGGCCCTTCTTTGTTATAGCAGCCCGCTAGGAATACATCAGGAAGCAGCCCGAAAGTTGAAAGTATTAAACGTAAAACCAAACAATGAAAATTAAATTATCTAGTCCCAGATAGCTTAATAAAAATGAAAACTTATCTTCAGAAAATTGTTAATCCTGGAGCCTATATGCCTCTTGAAATATATCAAAAATGGAATTGATCAAGAATCTTTAATACGAAGCTAAATAGATAATTTTCCTGATAATTGATTACTTTTTGATACTTCAAAAAACACTTCTATAAATTTTTTAATAAACTTTCTTGATTTTAATTGAATTAACATTTGTATATTTCACGGCAATAAATTAATTCAGTTATAAAAATCCAATGAAATTTAATCTTTTTACCCTTCTTATTTTACAATTATTACTTTTTAATTCCTGTAAAGAAAAATCAAAAGTTGATTCCGAATCAGAGCCTCTCACCTCCACTGACAGCATTGCCGAAAACGACTGGACCTATCTTTTTGACGGTACATCTACCGAAGGCTGGCGTGCATACAACGGTGATTCCCTTCCACCCGGCTGGGTTATAAAAGACAGTGTTTTAACATTCGATACTGAATTGGGCCTCGAACAAAATTATAAAGGCGGAAAAGACATTATATATGGCGCTGAAGAATTTGACAATTTTGAACTCTATTTGGAATGGAAACTGCCAAAAGGAGGAAATAGTGGAATCTTTTATCATGTAAAAGAAGGTTATGGGGGACCTCCGGAAATCTCTCCGGAATATCAATTGATTGATGATGAGAACTACGCAGCTATTCATGACCTTTCCGGCTATAATTCACAATTTGGGGCAGAAAACCCGGAAGAACTTCAGGACTGGCAAAAAACCGGTGCGGATTATGCCATGCATGCGGCTGATAACACAGAAAAAATATTAAATCCTGTTGGAGAATGGAATTCTTCTAAAATTGTATTCACCCCTGAAAAAGTGGAGCATTGGCTCAACGGGAAGAAAATAGTGGAGTTTGTTCCATGGTCAGAAGACTGGCAAAAAAAGAAGAATTCAGGGAAATGGGATAATGCACCAGATTACGGTAAATTCCAATCTGGATATATTGGTCTGCAGGACCACGCTAGTCCAATCTGGTTCAGAAATATTAAAATCAAAAAGCTATAATCTGATGAATAAAAGAGAATTTTTAAAAATTACGGGGCTCGCCACATCAGGAATACTCGTTTTACCCAGCCTATCCTGGGCAGGAACTGCAGCCCACAACAGACTGAGAACAGCACATATTGGTGTGGGAAATATGGGATTGGAAGACCTGAAGGCGATAGCCTCTCACGAACTTGTGGATGTAGTTGCTCTTTGTGACGTTGATTCAAATTATTTAGCCAATGCCCATGCCCTGCACCCTGAGGCGAAAACATTTTCAGATTATAGAGCAATGTTACAGATAATGGAAGATGAAATAGATGCGGTAATAGTCTCTACACCAGATCATACTCATGCACCTGCCTCGATAATGGCTATGAATATGAATAAGCCTGTCTATTGTCAGAAACCATTAACACACCACGTCTCCGAGGCCCGGGCAATGAATAAACTGGCTGCAGAAAAGAACTTGGTTACCCAAATGGGAATTCAAGTACATTCTTTTTATGATTATAAACTGGCAACTCTATTAATCCAATCCGGTATTATTGGTAAAGTACATACGGTTAGAGCATGGTCCCCTAAAAACTGGGGATATGATGGTCCCGTTCCTAAGGGTGTGGATCCGGTTCCTGAAGATTTGGATTGGAACTTATGGTTAGGTACTTCTAAAGCAAAAGGCTTTCAGAAAGACGTATACCACCCTGGTAACTGGCGAAAATTATTAGATCATGGGTGCGGCACATTGGGTGATATGGGTGTTCATATTTTTGATACTCCCTATAACGCTCTGCAACTGGACGTGCCTCTCACTGTTAAAAATGATTGCCGGGAACCAAACGGATTCTCATTTCCTGAAAAGAACAAGGTAACCTATGAATTTCCGGGGACACCATTTACCACAGAAAGACTTAAATGGGTATGGTATGACGGGCCGGGAGCACCGGAAGATCACGAAGACCTGAAACTACCTGAAAATGGTAAAAACAAAGCTTCAGAAGCTAAAAAGAAAGAGAAGAGGGATGATGAGGATATTTCTTTAGACGCAAAAATTGCTGAAAAAGGTCAGCTTCCTGAGCAGGGAGCCATGTTTATTGGTGAAAAGGGCCGCTTGTTGCTTCCTCACTTTATGCAATTACCATCTAAGATCGTAAATGGTAAATATGTGGATATATCTAAGGAAATCGCTAAAATTAGCAAAGAGAATAATTTAGGGGAACCTATTAGAAATTACGAATCTGAAGGTCCTAAGCATTATCATCAATTTGTAGAAGCTTGCCTTGGCAGGGAAAAATGTTCTGCCCCCTTTTCATATGCAGCTCGTTTAACAGAAACTATTCTTTTAGGAGTTATTGCGGGAAGGTTCCCAAACCAAACATTACATTGGGATAGTAAGATTGCTAAATTTTCTGAAGAGGAAGCCAATGCATTTTTGGAAGGGCCTTATCGTGATTTCTAATTGAATAAGGGTAAAATAGAATTTTGGTGAAATTGATCCCCTTATATTCCATACAATGATAAGGAGCAATAAATTCTTATTGGTAAGGAAAAGGAAGGCTAAACAGAAAAAATATCCTGGCTTCTGCTAGGGTGGCGTTTTAAGAGAAAATAAATAACAAGAGCAATTCTGAAAAACCGAAGCTATGTTTTCGGAAAAAACAATTTTGGGATTATCAGACTCACTAAATGGGCTTAGCATATACAACGCGTGGGCATCCCTTATTTTAATTGAATATCGAGATTCGATGAAACGAGCTTATTTTATCAACCGGTTATCAATTTCGAAAGGATAGCTTTTCAGGATTTTTATTTTATCTATATCCGGATGACCTACATTAATAAGAAAATTTGTTTCATATGGGTTTACGGCACTTGGCACTTTAAGAATTAGATACTTATTTTCTATCAGCCATTTTTTTCCAAGTGCTTTAAGCATATCCGGGCCTGGATATTTATTCCAATTCTTAGGTAAATCTTTTAATGTTAATTCTTTAATCCTATTTTCAGGAATCTTCAATTCAGCTATAAATAAGTCATCTGGCAAAAGATCGAAATCCACGTGGACTAATTTCTCCAGGATCGCTAAAGAGGAGGTTGATGCGCAATATAAAACAGAAAAACCTTTCGGATTCCAGCGTCCTCCCGTTAATTTCGCTCCGGTTCCGCTTAAATCCTTAATCCATTTTTTCTTGGCAATTCGATAGACAATCATGAAAAAACACCATGTTCGATTCTAAGCAACTCATCCAAAACTAAATCAATACCAAGACTAGTTTCCATTAAATCGATTGGTTTTGAGTTTGCCAAAGATTTATTTGGGCGGTTTAGCCAGGTAATAAACTTTTCTTTATCATTAAAAACATTTATTCCTTTATGGAAAAGACGTGTTAGTTCTATAAGTCGTTCTGATGAATTAATATCCATAGTCTTTTCAGGCGAATACCGCTGTAGGGTTCTTTCAGAAACGTGGATTAATTTAGAAACCTGCTTTCTGGATAATGTGGAATGTTTTATAAATGAATTAACGGAATTCCTGTGTAAACCCTCTTTTAAAACTTTAAGGTAGGCAAAAGAAGAATTCCCTTTTTTCAATGAAAGTGTTTTCAGTTCCAGCCACTTTGCAACGGTTTCTCTTTCTTTTTTATAATTAATTGCCTCAACCATAACACACGTCATTTATCACAAATATAGTGACAAATGTCGTATTCATCTAAATTTTGAAATTAAAATTTATGTTACTAAACCTAGAAAAGTATCACATAAATAAAAATACCTAAAAGGACCATGCAGACGCTATTTTGGACAGGATCGTAAACTCCTCGCATCGGATCGACCTCAAAGGAGAATCACTAAGAAAAGGAGCTTTAAAGAACGAGTAACATTAATTTTTTATATAATTGCAGTATCTTTCAAAGTGGCACAGTTTGACCGAAACAGGTGGTACCATCACTCCGGAATAGCCACTAAAATGGTCATTCCCTTCCACCTATACCTCGCGGCACAAAATTTTTAGGCGTGATCCATCCTAAATTTAAAAATTAGAATTGAGGTTAAATGGTAGTATTAAATACTTATTAAAAGTATTTTTTGAATGGTAAGTTATTCTGTACTAGGTGTAAAAAACAAAAGCTCCACATTTCTTTTCTGTGAAGCCTTGTCTTTGCTAGTAGCGGGAAAATTTGAAATATCGAACGAATTTATCCTGGACCTAAAGGCAATAGCACAGCTAAATAAATTCTAAAACACTAAACTTCCGTCTACTATATTTTTAGCGTTCAACATATTAAATACTAATTCTCACCTATAACGCAATTCAAAATAGCACTTCTTTGGTCGGCGGTTATTATTCCATCTTGAATCCAAGCGTTTGTTAATTCATTATAGGAACGAACAGTTTGACCTAAGTTTTTAAATTCTCCTGACTCTAACTCGTCTATCAAATCGGCCATGTAAACCCCATTTTTCAATAGTTCGTTCTCAACATTTGTATCACAACCTTTAATAGCAACTTCCGTTTCTGTATTGGAATAAGGTGTATTATCAAATTCATCAATTACTCCATCATTATCATCGTCTTCATCACAGGCATCACCAAAACCATCTCCATCAAAATCTTCCTGATTCTCGTTAGAAATTGATGGACAGTTATCAATATCATCATTAACCCCATCCCCATCTGAATCCAGGTTCATGCAAAATTGAATAGATGCAACAAGGACATTATTATCAGGAAGACCTGGCATCCCATCAGCAGTGACGACTACAGATTTTATACCATTCCCCTCTACTGTTAACTCTGAACATTGGACCCAACCATCGACAGAGTAAAAATCAGTATCTAAAATATCACCATGCCCACCAGTTTCGGTATATGCTGTTAGGTAATATGTTTCGTTAAGGCCACCTGCTGCCATTCCAGTTAGGACTACTGAACTTACCTCTTCCGAAAATGAAAATATTATGGGAGGATTAGACAAGCCTGAAAAAGCTAAACCTTTATTAATCCCTGAACAGAACTGTTTTACATCTTCGCTTAACTCTAAAATCATGCCTACTGGTTGAATAGCATCTTCAGTAGGTCCACTAATATTAATTCCATCTAAGTTATCAATGGGAGCAGGTCCAACTGGAAACTCACTAAAGGATATGCTAGTACATTCACCATGGAAAGCACTTATAGTGGCATTTACTGGTTGGACATCATCCACCAAATTTGGTAGATTTTCTTTCTCGCAGCTACTGAAACAGAAGGCTACTCCGATACACATTGTTAAAAATCCTGCATTTTTCATAATATATAGTTTTAGTTAATAATTAAAAATCAGAGCTAAAACTGTTTTGGGATTTTTGAATTGGGGATAAGGAATATGGCGAAAAAGGGTAAACCTTAACGAAAAGGCAAAATATGAATAGAATTTGGGTGTAGGGAATTATGAAGTTAAATATATCTAAATTATTGATAATCAGAGTTGGAAATTTAATTTTTAACAATAATTTAATAAACCTATCGAGAAAGTTATGGATCAAGCCCAATTGTTGTGTTTAAGCAAAAATTGTAGTTAATCTATACAGAAAGAATTCTACATTTTTCACTCC
>NZ_JBSYGG010000020.1:0-23049 GCF_054121475.1 Salegentibacter profundi | reverse complement strand
GGATCCAATGCTTCTTGTTTAGAAAGCAAAAATCAAACTATTATTTTAATTCACACACAACTTTTGAGTTTGATCCAACAAAAAACAAGGCCGCTCCTATTTCCGGAAGCGGCCTCTAGCCTAAAAAACCTAATTAATATGAGAAAAGATCATTTGGGAGTTAATATTAACTCCTTTCATTTTCTCCTCCTTGCAAAATCCAGGATCCCTCCTAAATTGCTCTTTCTACTGGCAATACAACAACCCGTATCGGGTTATCTGTTTCCAGGTGTTTATTATATTCTTCAACAAGCTTAAAAAACTCATCTATCTTTTTATTATTAGTAAAAGACAAATACAATAGCGATTCACTTCCTCCTTTTTCACTGGGAAACCAGCTTTGGGTAGCTATTAAGGAATCATTACTTTTATAGCCATCTATCTCAGAGGTACTGAAGGCTTCAATACCAGCTTCTTTAAAAAGTTTCAATACTCCTTTCTGGTATTCCGCTACTGTAGTTACCATTAATAATTTCATCGGTTTATATTTATATCAGTATTAAAAACACTGTGGTTAATCTTCCAATTAAATTTACAACAATTAGCCATCAATTTCCTTTGTTTCATCCTCCTCAATCTTAGCTCTTCTGGCCGATTGTTTATCTTCAGGATATTTCTTTCTTACCAGCAGATAATACACAACAGGAACCACCAGCAGAGTAAGGAAAGTAGAACCAATGGTTCCTCCCATTAGAGAAATTGCCAGACCCTGGAAAATTGGGTCGAAAAGAATCACAAAGGCACCAATTACCACCGTCCCGGCAGTTAACAGGATTGGCGTAGTCCTAACTGCCCCGGCTTCAATGATGGCCTGCTTAAGAGGAATTCCATCTTCCAACCTTAAATTAACAAAGTCTATGAGCAAGACGGAGTTCCGCACCATAATTCCCGCCAGAGCAATCATCCCGATAAAGGAAGTTGCGGTAAAGAAAGCTCCCAAAATCCAGTGCCCCAACACAATTCCTACCATGGATAGCGGGATGGCCACCATCATTACAATTGGAGTTTTAAAGTCCTGGAACCAACCAACTATCAGCATATAAATAAGGATGATAACCCCAAGGAAGGCAATTCCAAGATCCCGAAAAACTTCCAGGGTAATTTGCCATTCCCCATCCCATTTCACGGTATAATCATCTTCTCTTTCTGGCTGCTCTAAATACAATTCATTCATCGTATAACCAGCTGGCAATGGAATCTCTTTTAATTTTTCTTCCATACCAAGAATGGCGTATACAGGACTCTCCAGGGTTCCTGCCATATCTCCAAGTACATAAACTACTCGCTTTTGGTTCTTGCGATAAATACTTTTATCAAGCGTGCTCTCTTTAATGTTCACAAGGTCTCCAACCGACACCATATTCCCCTGGGCAGAAACTATCTCCAGTTGGGCTATTGCCTCCGGACTTGCTTTTTCCTGTTCATCAAGGGCTAGTTGAATGGCAACTCTTTCAGTAGCCTCTTCATCGTATAGATGTGTTATTGCATTATCTCCTAAGGCTGAGTTTAAGGTATAAACAATTTGTTGAGGGGCTACTCCGTAACGCATAGCCTTCTCACGATCTATCTCGTAAACGAATTCTGTTTGATCGGCTTCTACCATCCAGTCTACATCTACGACATCGGTGGTGTTGTTCAATATACCCTGAACTTTTCCAGCCACCTCGATCTGCTTTTCATAATCGGGCCCATAAATCTCAGCAACAATAGTAGAAAGCACCGGTGGTCCCGGGGGAACCTCAACGACTTTTACATTCGCACCATATTTTGAGGCGATCTTCTGAATATCTGGGCGCAATAATTTTGCAATATCATGACTTTGGGCACTTCGCTCACTTCTGTCTGTGATGTTCACCTGAATATCAGCAGTATTAGAAGCTCCCCGCATGTCATAATGACGTACCAGACCATTGAAGGTTATGGGGGCCGAAGTTCCAACGTAAGATTGATAATTCACTACTTCAGGACGGTCCGAAAGATATTGACCAATCTCTTTAGTCACTACAGCGGTTCGTTCTAAGGTGGTCCCCTCAGGCATATCTATCACTACCTGAAACTCGTTCTTATTATCGAAGGGTAACATTTTCACTAAAACAGTCTCTGTAAAGAACATCAATACAGAACCTACAAGCAAAACAGAAGTAATACCAAGGGCAGACCAACGTTTAGCCGGACTATCCAAAAGTGGTTGTTCCAGCCTTTTGTAAATTTTATAAATACTGGAATCCTCGAGCCGTTTGCCTTCAGTAGGAGCTTCACCTTTTTTATCTCCCTTTTCCCTAAGGAACAAATATCCCAGGTACGGAGTAATGGTAAGCGCCACAAAAAGTGAAAGTATCATAGCGATAGAAGCCCCAATAGGCATCGGGCTCATATAAGGCCCCATCAGCCCGCTTACAAAAGCCATCGGTAATACTGAGGCGATCACCGTGAAAGTTGCCAGAATTGTCGGGTTACCTACCTCGTTTATCGCATAGAGTGCGGCCTGTTTAAAGGGAAGCCTACGCATCTTGAAATGCCGGTGCATGTTTTCAGCAATAATGATCGAATCATCAACCACAATCCCGGTTACAAACACCAAAGCAAAAAGAGTAATACGGTTGAGGGTATAATCCAAAAGGTAGTAACTGAGCAAGGTTAGCGCAAAAGTTACCGGTACCGAAAGGAATACCACCAAACCACCACGCCAGCCCATTGCAAGCATAACAACTATGGTTACCGCGATTATTGCTCCAATAAGATGCAGTAATAATTCTGAAACCTTATGAGAAGCGGTTTCACCGTAATTACGGGTTACCTCTACGTGTACATCTGAAGGTATTATAGTGGTCTTAATGTGTTCCACTTTTTCCAGTACCAAATCGGCAATCTTCATTGCATCAGCGCCTTTCCTTTTGGCAACTGAAATGGTTACCGCCGGATATTCGGACGGATAATCTGAAGCTATTGCAGGATCGGCTTGTCCAAACCCGAAATTAACGTATTCCGAAGGCAATTCGGGCCCATCCAGTACCTGAGCTACCTGCTTTAAATAAACAGGTTGATTTTGATTGATTCCTACAATCAGATTTTCAACATCATCAGTGGTTTGTAAAAAACTCCCGGTATTTACAAGGAATTCAGTATCGTTTCGATTAAAACTTCCAGAGCTCATCTGGGTATTATTGGCTTTTATCTTCTCGCTGATTCCTAACAAATCAACTCCTGCCGAAGCCATTTTATTTTTATCCATCACCACGCGAATCTCCCTATTCCTGCCTCCCATTCTATGAGTTGCAGCAACATCTGTCACTTTGCTAATCTCGTGGTTTACTTCATTGGCTATTTGCCTTAGCTGGTAATCGTCGTAATTTTCACTCCACAAGGTTAAACCCAACATAGGCACATCGTCTATAGACCGTGTTTTTACCATGGGTGGGGTAACCCCTTCCGGCATCTGGTCCATATGTTTCATGATCTCATTGTAGAGTTTCACGTAAGATCTTTCTATATCTTCTCCTACATAAAATTGTACAATCACCATCCCTTGTTCCTGCATTGAGGTAGAATAAACATACTCTACTCCTTTGATGTTGGAGACGATTTTCTCCAAGGGCTTTATAACCCTGGATTCCATTTCAGTTGGGCTTGCCCCGGGATAACCCACAAAAATATCGGCCATTGGCACGTCTATCTGAGGTTCTTCCTCTCTTGGAATCAAAAATGAGCTGTAAACGCCAATTACCATAAACACAACCATCAGTAAAATGGTGAGTTTTGAGTCTATGAAGCCCCTGGCTATTTTTCCTGCTAAACCTTCTTTCATTTTTATATTTTTTCATTCCCCTTATAAAAAAGAAGAACATTTTTTATAATATCAGATTAATTACTTCAGGTTGAATTACAATTTCACCTTTGCGCCGTTGTACAATTTACCTTCAGCAGAAATTATATAGGATTCGTCTGCTTTAAGCCCTGAAAGCACTTCTACCTGGTCGCCATAGCTGCGTCCCAATCGCAGCCATCGAAGCATCGCGGTATTCTGTTGACTCACCGTATAGACCCCGTGAAGATCTCCTTGTGTGATTAGGGCTTCTTTAGCAACAGTAACCGGCCCTTGTGTATTTTCATCAGCTTCAATTGGAAAAAGAACTGTGGCATACATCCCTGACTTTACAGGAAGCTCGGTTTTTTCCAAAGCGATTTTTACCGGGAATTGACCCCCTGTTTTACTGGAAGAACTGCTTACCTCCACCACTTTTCCTCTTAAAACCTGGTCAAGAGATTTGATAAGAACCTCAACCTCTTCACCGGTTTTTACTGCTCCAATTGAGGACTCTGGCACACTGGCACGAACCTCAAAATCTCCGGGAGCTTCAATAGCGATTAAAGGCATTCCGGGATTGGCCATATCTCCATTCTCAACAAAATTATTGGTTACCACTCCGCTAAAAGGGGCCCTTATATTGGCATAGGCAAATTGGGCATCTACCTCATTTTTCATTGCCTTCGCTGATTCCAATCGTGCTTTAGCCATTTCATAATTGGCAGTGATATCGTCTACTTCTTTTTGTGATGCGCTGTTTTCTGCAAACAATGCCTGAAAACGTTCATAGTCCTTTTTAGCATTTTGAAAAGCAACAGTAGCTTCATTTATTCCGGCTTCTACCTGAGATCGCTTGGCCTGAAGATCCGAATTGTTAATGGATACCAAAACCTGGCCTTTATTAACCCTGTCCCCTGTTTTTACGTATACTTTATTGATATACCCCATAAGCCGGGTACTTAATGTAGCATTGTTTTCTGCTTCCACGGTTCCACTTATATTTAAGTTCCCTTTTGAAGCCGAAACCGGCGTTTTAGTGGTTATCTGGATTGCCGCAACTTCTTTTATGCTTTCTTTCTCATTATCGCCGCAGCTAATAAATAATGTTGCTGCCAGTCCTAAAGTGAGTATTATTTTTGTTTTCATTTTTAGTTTGATTTCTTCTCCCTACGGGAGATTATATTTAATTCGTGATTATTCTGATTTTGTTAAAAATTCCAGGTAAGACTTCGCGAAATTATATTCGAAGATCGTCTGAAAATATTCCAGTTGTTTTTGCTGAAATTGGGTTTCAGTTTGGAGAAGATCTGTAGTTTTCTCAAGCCCCTGTTCAAACCTGTTGGTTCTTATACGGAAAGCTTCTTCTGATTGGTCTACGGCCAGCTTACTGCGGATCATCTTATCATAAAGATCTTCTACATTGCGTTTGGCCCGATTGATCTCCATTTGGCTCTTCGCCTTATATTGATCGAGCTCCAATTTGGATTGTTCTAATTCTGCTTTGCTCCTCTGCACTTTTCCCAGGCGTTTGCCTCCCTTAAAAAGATCCCAACTTAATTCGGCACCAAGCATATATCCGCTGGCTGCACCATGGAATACATCCTCATCATAAAGCTCATAGCTCCCAAAGGCATTGAGCCGGGGAAGAAAAGCCATTTTATCGGCCTTATTCATTTTCTCATAAGCATCGGTGGCCAATTCCATAGCCTGGATATCGGCACGATCCTCAGAAAGTCTCAGGTTTTCTGCGGAATATAGATTTTCAGCCTCAAGTTGGTCTGATGGTATCCAGGTTTTTCCGGTTTTTTCATTCATCAGAAAGGAAAGATAATCTGATGCGTTTTGCACGTTGCTTTTTGCCATTTGCAACTGGTTATTCACTTCACTAACGCGAACCGCCACAGCAAGCACATCGGCACGCTGAAGGTAGCCCTGCTTAAAACTGTTATCGGCCAGTTTTTTATTCTCCAAAGCCGCTTCCTGGGCTTTCTCCATAACGGCAACTGCCTTATGAGCCAACTGAAGTTCCATATAAGCCTTTTCTACTTCCAAAAGCACGTAATCCCGGGTTCGATCTCCCTGTAATTCGGTGGCCTGCATCTTTGATTTAGCAGCCCTGCGTTGCAGGAAACCATCCACATTAATTAGTGGTTGTTCTACCTCTATCTTGGTGACAAAATTGTTAATCCGCTCCGGGTCATTGAGCAACATAGGGTTAAAATCACTTTGGGTAAGTATTTCCTGATTGAGTTTAGAGCCAAAGGCCATCAAAGGATTAGTTGTAGTAAAACCAGTATGTGAAGCTTTTAAATTTGGCAGAAACACTGCATTTGTTTGCCGGTAATCTGCTCTTGCCTGGAAAAACTCCTGTTCAGATATCTTTAAGCTTCGGTTATTTTCCAGAACCCTGTTTAAAACCTCCTCCTTAGAGAGAGGTGCTGTTTCCTGAGCAAAGAGAAAGCTTCCTGTTAGTATTATTAATAAGAAAATGAATGTATATTGTTTCATGGGTTACTTTATTTGTTGGCAAAAATAAGCCGCTGTATAGGCTAAGCCTGTAACCCTTGTTACCTAAGCAAAAAGGTATAATTTCGAAGAATTTTATAAAAAGCGGGGAAAAGAAGAAAAGATATTATTAAACCAAGGTCTTTGAAATCAAGCCTTTCAAAGGTTATTCTAATGAATGGAATAAGTGATTTACCTATTTATCTGAAGGAATTGAAAAACCTGTGCATTCTCGGAAGTAACATTTGTTACATGGAATTATAGGCATATGGTTGTCTATTTCCAGAATTCATCGTGCCAAATGCCACAGGAAATTTCATGATCGTGATGTTCTTGAAGTGTCTGAAAATCCTTTTCGGAAGCCTCTTTTTGAATTTCATTGAATAAGATACGCTCCTCGAACCTGATATGGGCTTCCAGGTCTCTTCTAATAGCTTTTAGGGTAAGAATTGGATCTTCCTCAGCCTTAAATAATTGTTTGAGATGTTCATGTTCTTCCAAAGCCTGGACTATTAACTTATGATCTTTCCCTAGCACTGGAAACACATATTTTTCTTCGATTTCAAAATGAAACTTCAGATGATTTTCCCAAAACCACTCCAGATAAGTTTTTATCCGCGAGGTTTCGATGCCATTTTCCAATCCTTTGCCAATCTTCCAGCAAAGCAGAAGGCCCTGGTGATGTTCACGGCTTAAGGGTTGGATGGCTTTATGCCTTTTTATAGGTTTATTTTTAGGGGTTTCAGCCATTTTCACGAATTTTAATAAAGTTCCAAGATAAGGAATATATTAATTTCTGATTTCAACAAGATAATCAAGGTTGTAAATTCTTCAGAATTCTTCAAATAAGCAATAAACCAGTAACATATACCAGGATTCCCACCACCATAAGTATTAGAGTATAAGGCAAGATATCTCTGGCCTTCAAGTTAGTGATTGCCAGCAATGGTAAAGCCCAAAAAGGTTGTAGCATATTGGTAATTTGATCACCATAGGCCAGGGCCATCACGGCTTTGTTCAGTGGCACACCAAGCTTTAAAGCACTCTCAAGAACCACTGGTCCCTGAACAGCCCACTGGCCGCCTCCACTTGGCACAAAAATATTCACAAGACCTGCACTGAAAAAGCTATACACCGGCAGGCTGACATCCGAGGCAAAGCCCACGAAAAAGTTTGCAATATCTGCAACCAATCCTGTTTCTCGCATCACACCCATAATCCCAAAATACAGGGGAAATTGTATCAATATGGCTGCGGCTCCTACTATAGCTTTTTCCAAAGCTTTCAGAAAAGAGGCGAAAGAATCATGCATTAGGATACATAAGCAGAGCATCAGAAAGTTGAGCATATTAGGAGTCAAGTTTCCATTAATTAACTGTTCTGAATAACTGGCGAGGAAGGCCATCAACAGTAATAAACCAAATATCATTCGGAGCCCTTTGGAATGATCCAGCCTTTCCGCGCCCGTAATTACCCGATCTGGAGTCACCTTCTCCCTGGTCTTTAGTTTTACGGAAGAAGTTCCGGCTTTTCGCGAAACCAGATACAGTACAAGAGGTATAAGTAAGAGTAAAACACCAAAAATGCTTAGGTTCCAAATTGCAAATATAGTAGTATCAGTAGGAATACTATCAGGTAGCAGGGCAAGCAGGTCCGGGTCTCCACCTGGGAAGAGACTTTCCAGATGCCCGTTTTCAGCAGCCTTTAAAGGCGCGCTGCCACTAATGCCTCCGTGCCAAACCATCAAACCAACATACCCAGAGGCCCCGACAAGTGGGTAATTGATTGGAAAGCCTCTTTCCTGCGAGGCTTCGGCCACTTTTCTAGCCATAATTGCTCCAAAGATAAGCCCCAGACCCCAGTTGAAAAAAGCTACCAACATTGTGGAAACCGATACAGTAATCACCGCACTTGAATTACTTGTGACTGTTCTGGTAAGCTGATTAGTTAACCAGGCAACAGGTTTACTGAGCACCAGAACGTGACCAAGGACAAGAATAAGCATCATCTGCACCATAAAGACCAGCAGCGCCGGATCCCACATTCCGGATTGCCAGAATCCCAGGATCTGCATTGCTGACTCTCCGCTTTTGTTCCCGGTGAATAAAAAAGCGATAGCTAAAGAAATTAAGCTAAGTAATACCGCCAAGGTAAAAGGCGCCGGAATGAATTTTTTAAATGTTTTTTCTACGAAATTAGATGCAGACATGAATATCAATTGCTTTACATGCTTAGGTAATTATTTCAGAAACTTGATTTTGATTGAATTATTTTTGCAAAAAATCAAACCCGCCTTCCCTTAGATTTATTCCGTATTCAAGATAGCCCTTCAGGCATGCAAGAAAATTTGCCCAGCCCTCGGTATTATTTTGTAACCACTGGATTCCCATTTCATCATTCGGCCTACTTTTTTCAGTAATATGAACTACAGTTGAATAATTCCCGGCAGGTTGCAATTCAATCTCGGTAAGCAACTCTTCTTGGTCTATATCCCAATAAAAGGAGATATAGCTATTCTTTTCTATCTTATGGATGCGAACAGGAACTTCCTCCTTAAATTCCGGGAACATCCAAACCAGAACTCTCCCTTCCTCCATAGGACCAGTACTTTCAGAAATGAAATAAGACTTCATTTTTTCAGGATTCACAATTGCTTCAAATACTTCGGCAGCAGATTTTTGGATCTGCAAGGCAACTTTTACCTGGAGTAGTTTTTGCATAGATTTAGGCTTCTCTAATGATACCTCAAATTAGTGAATTTTTTCTCAAGACAAGGTATTTTTAGGACAACCTCATTATAGCAGAGCATCTATATTGATATTATTTGCCACAGGCTTCCCCATATCAATAGCATAAAATAAACATGTAAAGTACCGGTTAAAAGGAAGGAGCATAATTTAATTGGGTCTTTTAAGAAGACTTCCAGAAAATTTGCAATACGTCTTTAAGACGGGTTACAAATGGCATAAAAAAATCCCGCCGAAGAATGAGCTTTGACGGGATCTTGATTAATATTGCTTGATCTTATTGGGTTTCCGTGAGACACTTTAGGAATAACCTCCTAGGCTTAAAATTGAGTGAAAATTATGAAAATTCTACAATTTTTCAACCTCCCTTGCTTTATCTTTACTAACCTCCATAATACTAATAGCATAACCTCCACCAGGCATTGATGCTTGTGAAAGCTTAGATTCATGGTTTACACGAACTTCCCTTATTTTATAAGATTGAGGATTATCTTTATAATGTGAATTCTCCGTATCCGAATATATCTTTGCGATATAATATTTATCCTTATCCAGGAAATCAAAAGAAATCTCTGAGATGCGCTTGTTTTTTCCGTTGACGTTTCCTACAAACCAATTGTTGCTATCTTTTTCCTTTCGGGCAATGGTAAGATAATAACCGGGCTCCGCCTCCAGATAAATACTTTCCTCCCACTCAATAGCTACATCCTTAATAAATTGAAAGGCATCGGGGAACTGCTCATAATGCTTGGGAAGATCTGCGGCCATTTGCAGGGGAGAATACATGGTTACATATAAGGCCAGCTGATTGGCAATGGTACTATTGACATGAGAATCGTTCTCTGGGTTCAGCTTACTTATATCCATTTCAAAAATTCCCGGCGTGTAATCCATCGGCCCTCCGATCAAGCGCGTAAATGGTAAAACGGTAACGTGATTTGGTTTAGAACCTCCAAAGGCCTGGTATTCCGTCCCCCGTGCCGATTCGTTAGCGATAAGGTTTGGATAAGTTCTGGCAATGCCGGTAGGACGCACCGCCTCATGAGCATTAACCATAACCTTATAATCCGCTGCTTTTTCAAGTGCGTATTGGTAGTGGTTCACGAGCCACTGCGAATAGTGGTTTTCACCTCTTGGCAAAATATCGCCTACATAACCACTTTTAACCGCATTGTAACCATGTTGCTTCATAAAAGCATAAGCCGTATCCAAGTGCCGTTCATAATTCCTAACAGAAGACGAGGTCTCGTGATGCATAATCATTTCCACCCCTTTGTTTTTGGCGTATTCCTGGATCATTTTGACATCAAAGTCAGGGTAAGGTGTTACAAAGTCAAAAACATAATCTTTTGAATGACCAAACCAATCTTCCCATCCTACATTCCAGCCTTCGACCAGGACTCCATCAAATCCATGTTCGGCAGCAAAATCGATATATTTTTTTACATTTTCATTATTGGCAGCGTGACGACCATTAGGCTTGGCAGTTTCAAAATCCGTTTCTCCAAGTTTAACTGCGGTAAATTCGTCGGTATAATTCCAGGCACTTTTTCCGGTGATCATCTCCCACCAGACACCGATATATTTCATGGGTTTAATCCAGGAGGGATCTTCTATGGCAAGAGGTTCGTTAAGATTATAGGTAATCCTTGACCTCAAAATATCTCTTGCGTCATCACTCACAATCACCGTACGCCATGGCGATTGAGTTGGGGAAACCAGATAACCTTTATCGCCGTTTACATCTGGAGTTAACCAGGATTCAAAAATCATCTTCTCATCATCCAGGTTAAGGTGCATGGTAGCATAATCAATAAGTGCCGCCTCGTGTAGATTGATGTAAAGTCCATCATCGGACTTCATCATCAAAGAGGTTTGCACCCCAGTGTCTGAGAAGGAAGTTTGTGAAAGATTAGCTGTAATTGCCTTTTCCATTCTTCCTCGTATCTCCGACAGTTTTGATTCTATATAATCATACTCCTGTGTATCGTAATCGCCGGGAATCCAAAAGGCGTTATGGTCCCCTGCCATAGCAAACTGCGTTCGTTCTTCCTTGATGACAAAATGCCCCAACTCGTCTTGCTGTGGGAATTCGTAACGAAAACCTAGTCCTGTATCGAATAAACGAAATCGCAATACCATTTCCCTGTTGGTCTGGTTTTGGTAAAGATCAACCTCAAGCTCGTTATAATGGTTTCTGATTTCTCTTTCTTCACCCCAAACAGGTTCCCAGGTTTGGTCAAAATGGGTTGTCTGGGTATCCTCAATTACAAAACCATCTAAAAGAGAATGTTCCTCATTTTTTAGTTCCAGTCCCAACTTACTGGTTTTAATTACTTCTTTCCCTTTATACTTTAAACTGTAAAGAGGAGTGCCATCTTCCTGCAGGCTAAAATTCAATTCCAGATTCCCATCCGGAGATTCTATCGTCTGCCCAAGGGTTATTCCTACAACTGCAAAGCAGATAAAACAAAATAATATTGATCGCTTCATATCTTAATTTATCGGTTTCTGTTAAAAGATTTCGCCGTTTACATCCGGTGAAGTTTAATCTTCATTTTCCTCAAAGATATGACGCATCCTGTCAAAATAGAATAATAAGCTTCGTTTTAACTTTGATCGTATTAAAAAGCATACAGAGATATTAATATTTTAATGTTCATTTTGTCCATTCTTAAATTCATTTTTTTAATAACCTGCAAATCCTTTATTTTCTCATATTTTTGTATGCATCCTAAACTAAAATAATTATGATTCCTGTTCAGGTATTGGAGGATTTTGGAGCTAAACGGGTAGAATATCCTAAGGGGGAAGTTATTTTTTCCGAAGGCGAAAACGCTAATAATTATTACCAGGTCATCTCAGGGGAAGTTAAAATGAACAATTTTAATTACGACGGAAAAGAATTTGTTCAGGGAATGTTCTTTAGCGGGCAGAGCTTTGGTGAACCACCCTTGCTGGCTGATGTAAAATATCCAGCAAATGCCGAAGCCATCACTGATGCTGTACTACTGAAACTTCATAAAATAAAATTTCTGGATCTGCTTTCCTCCCATCCTGAGATCCACCTGGGCCTGACTAAAACCCTGGCCAGTCGTCTTTACTACAAAGCGATAATAGCTTCAGAACTTTCTACTCAGGAACCAGAACACCGTATCTTGCGCTTACTGGATTACCTAAAAAAACACGTTCACAAACTGCAGGAGCCTTTTTCATATAAGGTTGATCTTACCCGCCAACAAATAGCCGACTTAACCGGTCTTAGGGTGGAAACAGTCATCAGGGCCACAAAATCTCTGGAGAAAAAAGGAGAACTAAAGATAAAATCAAGAAAGGTATATCGTTAATATTGGCTTCTAACATTGTTAAGCAGGATCCAGCCTATCCCAATTGGAAAGAGACAGCTTCCCAGAAAAAGATATACCCCAAGGTCTTCGGGCATCTGCCACCGCTGCCACATTGCCAAGCCACGATATACTATAATAAGTTCTGTAAAGATAAAACCTGCAAAAAATATCCAGAATCCCGTCTTGGGAAGTCTCATTGTTTTAAATTCTTTCAATAAAACAAACAAAACAGGACTTATGATGCCTAAAAAGGTCCAGTGTAGGTAAGCAATAACAAAATCCGGAGTTTTATAGGCTAAATCAGCAAAATAAGGCAAGGCCGACAACAATTGGACAAGTATTTTTACCAGAAGAAAATATCCTGCGATCTTTAAGAGATAATTTGAAAATGGGGTGAGGACTTTTCTCAGACCTGCAAATTTCAGGATATTGTATAACTTTAGAATTGCAAATAATTGGACAACAGCACCTATTCCAGCAAGATTATAAAAGACAGCATTAGGCTGGGTCCAAAGAACTGAGAGAAAAAATGTTAGGACAATAGCAATATTGATGTAGATGAAAAAGTTTCTAAAGTTTCTTCTGGAAATTTCCAGCTTATTACTTTCTACAATAAAAAAAAGTATTCCACATAAGGCGAGAATAAACCAGGCATTATACTGAAAATGAAGGTAAAAATATATTGCCAAATTATACCAGATTGAGGTCTTCCCCAAGGCAGTCATTATTCCTCCCAGAGCCCATGGGCCTATGCTCGAAATAATCATATAGAAAAGGGATGCGCGTATGCACTTATAGGAAAAATATGACTTGAAAACTTCCGGTGTTTTGGTAAAAATCATCCAGGCAAAGAAGTAACTAGCCAAAAGAAAAAGCGTCGAAAATATAATGGAAAAGAGGGCATAACCCTGGAAAGGAAAGCTTAACAACATTCCTAATATTGTTAATTGAGTAAACCAAAAAATTCTGCGGTAAACTTTATCTACCCCGGCATCTTTTAGAAAAAGGACATAGATAAGGCTGGTCAGTCCCACATACACCCATCCCAACAGGGCTACGTGAGAATGCGTATGCACTAAAAACCTGTAAGTCGCCGGGACATCAGAAAAGGAAAAAAGTCTTAAAACCACACCCAGGAGGGCTACCAAAAAAAAGTAACCTAAGGCTAAGATGATATGCTTTCTTATGGCGATCATTAAATTCGCAAGATAGCAAAATTAGAATCGGAAAAGGATTCCTTTTAAAGGACTCAGCGACACAAACAAAAAGGCTGCTCCAGGGCAACAGGCTTATTGATCGATACTATTGGGGCAGTAAAGTTTTATCAATTTTTTACCTGCGAGCCACGAAACAGCCGGCTTGCAATCACTAAACTAATCTTAAATACGTTTCCATTGTCTCCTTAAATCGCTAATGAACAATGGGTGATCCTTCAAAAATGGCTGCCTCAAAGCAAAATGTTTCACTTTGAAACAGCCGGCTTGCAATCACTAAACTAAATTATCACTTTCTCTTCCAAAGCTATGGCTCTGGGAAAAAGTATATTATTTTCAAGGTGGATATGTAAATACAGATCCTTTTCAAATTCGTCTAATTTTGAATAAAAAGCCTTATAGGTATTGCAGGCGCCCTTAGGAGGAGTGAAATTATCACTCAATTCTGCTATTTTCCTTATAAGATTACTTGCATTTTCGTGTTCTTCCTCCATCATCTTTACCGGACTACTAGCATTCCCAAAAGGAGGACGCTCTACCTTTGTTCCTTCTTTTTCAGCTTTAACCATCTTGTTGATAAAGGGAAAGAGAATTAATTCTTCTTTTTTAAGATGAGTTTTTAAATCACCTGCTAAAAGATGAAAGAATTTTTCTATTTCCTTAAGCTCAGTATACTGGCTGGCGTGAGAACGTACTACCCTTTCGCAATAATTAAGCAACATTGGTATACTCTCTTCCACATATTGATGATGAACATTTACTATATGATCGGACAAAAAATCTAGATCCCAGCTACTGTATTTATACTCCCTGCTTCCTGTATTATAAGCATTAAGTAGATCCCTTTCAATCTCTTCAAGATTTACATTTCTCCGCTTACATGCAGTTTCTAGTTTTTCTTCTCCACCGCAACAGAAATCAATTCCGTATTTCTTAAAGACATGAGCATTTTTAATATTGTCAGTAACCAACTCGGCAACTGTTTTATGTTTTATGGTGTACATATTTCCCTGTCTAAATCACGATGTAAAGATCTCATCTTAACATAGAAAAATATATGAGCACAGTCATAAAAGGTTCTTTTTCTAAAAATCTTTTTTTGAAGCCAGCCACTTTATTCTCCAAACAGGTAATATCACCCAAAGAATGAGAACAAAGATTGAGGTAAATGCACCTAAACCTGTACCGAAAAACTGCTTAAAGACCGCCCCAGTATAACCCAGCAAAGCTGAAATATCCAGTTTTAGTAGGATAAGAATTCTGGATAGATCAATAGGATTAAGCATACTGGCCACCAGGGAAAATTTATCCAGCGGATAATCCTGAAAATAAACCAGTGACAGTAAAAAGAGCCCATCATATACTACGGCCAGGAAAAGCCATACTAGTATTGCCAGACCAAAACCCTTTATTTTGTTCTCATAAGACAAAGCGATATTAAAGGCTATAGCGGTAAAAATAAATGTGAGAAACACCCCAGAGATCAAAAGAGAAGCAAAATCCCAAATTGCTCCGGACTGAAACAAACCGTAGATAATAAAGGGCAAACCTAAGCCCAGGATAAGGCTTGCAGATAGGGAAATGGCTACTCCCAGGTATTGTCCCAAAAATATTGAGCTTCTTTTAACAGGTTGGGCCAAGAGAAGTTCTGTGAATTCTCGAGAATTGTAAAAATACATGACCCCAAAAATAGTTCCGATAAGGGGGACCAGTATAATAATCACATTCATTAGCGTAATTACCGCATTAGAAAGATCATTATTCAAAAATAACAACACCACCCCTAAAAGCAGATAAAAAAAGAAATATACATAACTCCAACGGCTACGAGATAAATCGTAAAAACTATATTTTAATATTTTAAGCATGATTCTCGGTTAAAATGTTGGCAATGGCGTGTTCAAAATCCTTCTCCCCGGTTGAGGTTTTTAGTTCATCTACAGTTCCATTAAAATAGATCCTGCCTTCCAGGAGAAAAACGATCCTATCAGAAATCTCTTCCACAAAACTCATAATATGAGAAGTAATAAGAATAGTTTTTCCTTTGGCTTTTTCCTGCTCAATAAGCTTTCGCAGCCGAATAAGTGAAACGGGGTCCAGCCCAGATGTGGGTTCATCCAAAATAATTAAAGGACTATCGAACATAAAACACAAGACCAAATTAACTTTCTGCTTGCTTCCACCCGAAAGATTACTGAGTTTTTTATCCAGAAAAGGTTCTAGTTTAAAAAGATCAATAAGCTCCTTGTCCCTAGCTTGCTTTCCGCGAAGGTCTTTAATCATATCAATGAGTTCCAAAACTTTTAGATTGCCAGGAAAATTAGCAATTTGGGGCAGGTAATCAATGTCTTTTCTGTAATTCCAGTGCTTTTTCACCCTTTGTCCATTCACTTCAATTTCACCCTTTTGCGGCACAACCATCCCCAGGATGCTTTTTATAAGCGTAGTTTTCCCTGAACCATTTGGGCCTAAAACCGCAATAATCCCACTTTCCGGAGTTTGAAGGTCAAGTCCATTTAGTACCACCAGGGAACCAAATTTTTTATGCAGATTTGTAATATTTACCATTGGATTTTTTTCATTTGGGGTTGTTCATCGATAAGGTCAGCCGGCGTAAAAATAGGAGAAACTTTCTCTGAGAAATCAAGCATATCTATAAACATACTTCTTAACAGAACGATCGCCTCGGGAGTTTGGTTTACCAGGTAAGAAAAAAGAGTGACTGGCCTAAAAGGAACATCTCCTATCCCATTTTTATCCAGGTCATAGCCCGTATAACCGCTCCAGTAATTATTGATGAATTTGTTGTCATTGAGTTTACCGGTATAGGCCACATCGAAAGAATTATACAAAAAATTATTCCTTTGGAAGTTATTATCATAGACCGCACCACGTATTCTTATTGCATAGCCATTATTCTTAAAGTCGTTCTCGATATAATCTATTCGGTTGGTGTTATCGGCACTAATAGCTATGGTATTGTCCTCAAAAATATTATTTTTTAATTCTGAGTCATTGATTTCTTTCAAAAGAAGACCATAGGAGGCACTGCCCCAGTTTTTTCTGAACTGGTTCTCCTGCATATCAATAAATTTGGAGTACATTACAGCTACTCCGGCACCATTATTTTCAAAGATATTACCTTTATAGAGATCATGATCGGAAAACATGAAATGCAACCCATAACGTAAGTTATCTTTACAAAGGTTGTCAAGGATCTGAGAATTATTCACAAACTCCAGGTAAATACCATCCCTTAAACCAATTACTTCATTATTCTTTACCTTTATTTTCTCCGACTTCCATATATGAACGCCATTTCCCGAGGTATACTGATTTTCGGCATTACTGGTGATTTTATTATTGGAAATAATACCTTCGGAGGACCTTTCTACCAGGATACCGAAAAACACCTGGTCAAGCCTGTTATTCTTAACCTCAAAATTGGTGGAGTTCGAAACCAGGATACCTGCAAAATCATTGGTATGGCTTTTCCCAACATTGATAATCTTTAAACCTTCGATAGAAAAATTTTCCGCTCTTATGCTTACTGCGGTTCCTTCCATTTCGGCATCTATTACGGGAAATCCTTCACCTATTATGGTAAGAGATTTATCAATAATCGTGATGTCGTGCTCTTTATAGGTTCCCTCCTTAATCCTTATAATATCACCATCTTCAGCCTTATCAACGGCGGCTTGAATAGTCCGGATTTCACAATTTTTACAGACTTCGATTTCCTGAGCCCCGGTGCTTATTGCTGATAATCCTAAAAATAAAAAAAGAATGAATAATCTGCTCATATTACTGTTGGCTTGTAGTCAATGAATCATTTTGAAGGAAATGGGCCATTAATTCTTCCCAGTTAAAGATACCCTCTGATTCATCAGCAACAGCAGGACTTTCATTCGTGAAAGCGGCAAGGTTTCCACCCATAGGAGATTTAATACTATCGTTTATCACAAAGTTGGCCCTGTGCACTTCTATCATGCCCCCCGGCTTCTCAAAATCAGCCACTAGAAATACAGCCATATCATAATTATGCTGGAGCTGGTCATTAACCATACATTCAATAGCATCATATTTATATTGTTTTCCCTTTTGGCTTACAGCCTGTGCGGAATAGGCTCGACTCACTATGGTCATTTCGCAGAAATCACAGTTATCGTTGCCATAGTCAATGGGTTGGGGTTCATTACTGCATGCAATAAACAGCCCCAGCAAAAAGAGGTAAATTATCTTTTTCATAGCTTTAATTTTACTTTAGCTTCGCCTTTTTGTGGCTTTCTTTCCGGTCCACCAGGCCACTAAAGTTAATAACATTCCTGCGAACATCAAATAGGCACCAGCCTTTGGATAGGAATGTGCTGTAAAGTTCAGAATTTTTTGAGATCCCAATAGCGGTGGTTTGTAGCTCAATGGGTTTCCTTCTGAATCGGTTAACTTCATAATCGCTTTTGGATCAAGGTCAGTACCGTAATCTGTTAGCCAATTATTAAAATCCAACATTCCTAGAATTCCCAAAACTGTCATAAGGATAAGCCAGCCAAGGAACCAGTTCGGTCCGATCACCTTAAAGAAGCCTAGGATTCCCAATAAGGCGCCAAGAGCAGCCATCCCTCCAATTACAAGGGGAAAGGTATTGAATTCCCACATTTCTGCAGGAGTAGGAATCTTCTTCATCCCTATATAGTGGTTGATCCCATCTATATTCTGTATATCAAATTCCTCTTCACCCTGGATTCCACTGATATAAATATTCATCCCCAGAGGATCTGGATACTGTGGTGCTTCTAATTGTATATTCCAGAGCGGATAGATAAACAGGCCGAGTAACAACACGGAACCTATTACCATTAATATTCCTGATTTTTTCATTTTTAAGGGGATTTGTAAAAGAAAGCGGGTAAATTTTCCATCCACCCGCCTTTCTCAATCTAAAAAACAACCAGTTTTCAACTAAATAAACTAATTAATCTCTTCATCATCCAAAGTCCATTTCAATGGTACATTTGAATTTTGTCCGGATACTCTTACATATCCTTGCATTTCCTGGTGAAGAGCTGAACAGAAGTCGGTACAGTAGAATGGCCATACCCCTTCTTTTTTGGGTTCCCAGGTAATAGTTTTTGTCTGCCCCGGCATAATTAGGAGCTCAGAAGTATTTGCGCCAATCATAGCAAAGCCGTGTGGCACATCAAAATCCTGCTCTAAGTTAGTCACGTGGAAGAATACTTTATCTCCTACTTTAATACCCTCAAGGTTATCCGGAGAGAAGTGGCTTCTCACTGTAGTCATATATACATGAACTTCATTGCCATCACGAACCATTTTTGTTTCCGATTCACTGGTAGCCGCATATTCATGCTCATTCTCATCAAGCCTGTAGATTTTCTGAGATTTTGATTTGATTTTGTCCGCCGGAATACCTGCCGCATAGTGAGGTTCTCCGTGAGTCGGAAAGTCCAGAAGAAGTTCCATTTTTTCTCCGGAAATATCATAAAGCTGTGCTGAATGTTCCAATTCAGGTCCAGTGGGCAGGTAACGATCTTTAGTGATTTTATTCATAGAGATCATATACTTCCCAAATGGCTCCCTTGAATTACCACCAGGGATCATAAGGTGACCGACAGAATAGTAACTTGGTTGCCTATCGAGCACTTCCCAAGTACCTAATTTCCATTTAACCACTTCAGAAGAGATAAAGAAAGTCGTATAAGCATTCCCTTTACCATCGAATTCAGTATGTAGTGGACCTAGACCTCCTTCTTTTACAGTCCCGGCAAGTGTAGATTCAAAATTAAGAATTGGAATTCCATAAGCATCACCTTCAAAATCTTCATTTTCAATCGCTGTGAGCATTTTGGAGAAAGAGTGAACTGTAAGGTCAGTGGAAAGTTTACCATTCCCTACAATGTATTCTCCTGAAGGATCCACATCACAACCATGAGGAGATTTTGGAGTTGGCATAAAGAATACCGCACCTTCAACTTCTCTTGGGTCAACGGTAAGAACTTTATTTTTCATAGTAGTGGTAGCAGCCTGTGTACTATGATCAAAAACGTTATGTGCATATTCAGCATCGATTTCTTCTCCCCCTCCATTTTGCACATATTCCTGGATCTTTTTCCAGTTAACAGCAGCGATAAAATCCTTATCGTTTTGGGAAGCGTTTACTTCCTGCATGGTATGGGCTTCCTCAGTATTATAAGTGGTAAAGAAAAACCAGCCATGAGAATCACCACGTCCAGGGTGCGAGAGATCATAATTAAATCCTGGCATTTTTAATTGGAAATCAATATTCATTCTTCCATCCTCGCCAATAGCGATAAAGGTAAGAGGGCCTTTAAAATTACCTTTCATCTGATCAATAGCTATATCCTCTTGTGGATATGGAACAGAAAAACGGGTTCCAGCCACTACATATTCAGTGTTTTCAGTTATGAAAGAAGAAGAGTGGTTCCCTGCACTGTGAGGAATCTCGATAATCTCTTCAGTCTCGAATGTCTCAAGGCTAATTCGTGCTATCCTTGGAGTGTTATTCTCATTGATAAATATCCAGCGTCCATCAAGTTCACCATTTGTTTGAGAAATATCGGGATGGTGGGAGTCTCCCCATGGTACAAATCCAAAGGAAGTATTTAACATTGGAACGGTTTCTTCAGAGTACCCATAACCATTGGTTGGGAATTGAGAAAAAACGGGAATCTCTTTTAGCATTCTTCCTGAAGGTAAGCCGTATACGGTAAGGTTACCACTGTAACCTCCTGACAGGAATGCATAATATTCATCATGCTCTCCGGGTGCTACGTATACACGCTCTGCAGCATTGGAGGTAATGGCTCCTGATTTTTCATCCGAAGACCCACCATTGCCACATGATTGGATAATAAGTCCCAGAATACCCAGGACTGCGATTTTAAAAATATTCTTCATTAGATTGGGTTTTAATTTATTGTTTAAAAATTGGATTGATTACTCTTTTGGCAAAATGACATCTTCAACGACATGGACCCACCCATTGCTTACTTTAACGGTACCGATTATCTTAGCACCACCTACAATAATATCATCTCCTTCTTTACTAACATCTACATTCTCTCCTGAAGCCATATAAAGGCTACGCCCCTTTTCTATATTTTTCTCAAGCATATCAATAGGATAATTACTCGGAGCCACATGGTTTTTTAGGATGTAGGCCAATTTCGATTTATTTTCTGGCTTTAAAAGATCTTCCACGGTGCCATCAGGTAATTTATCAAAGGCAGCATTTGTTGGAGCAAATACAGTTAGTGGTCCAACATTGACCAAGGCATTCTGCACATCAGCAGCTTCCACTGCTGCTACCAGGGTGGTATGATCCTTACTATCCATGGCCAAGCGTAAAGCATTTGGGGTTTCACTATCGTCATCGATAAAGGCCTGACCTCTATTGGATTCAGCATCGAGACTGGTTTCATTAGCGGTGGTAGCAGCCTCACTTTCATCGGCGGTATTATCTTTGCATCCAATAAGCACGAATGAACTTATTAGCAAAGAAATCGTCATTAAAAAAGAAATTGATTTCATTATTTGTTGGTTTAGTTAGGTTTATTCAATTAAAGAGCTAATTTGTTGCGAATGTATAGCATACCACCTTAGCAAAATATGAGGAGCATCAGTTTTGCTCATCATACTGACGGAAGTATTCAAGAATCGCCCGAGCTTCATCTTCCGCAAGTCCCTGATTAGCCATTACTGCCATGTTCGATTCAATCAATAGCCTTTTCGCGATAGGGTCTTTTTTGATCATCTCTTCAGGGTTAAGAATCATGTTCATAATCCATTCAGGAGAACGTCTTTCGGTTACTCCAGCTATTTGAGGACCAACAAATTTTTTATCCATCTTATGGCATGCAGAACACATATTCTTGAAGATGTCTCCTCCTCGGGATGCCATATCTGCATCTATACCATCTCCTAAATCAACATTCTCAATAGGTCCAATTCCTTTGTTAGAAAGGTCATCACCACTATCGTTCTGTGATTCCTCAGAGACGGATTTTTCCTGAGGTGCAGGCGCCTCTTGGTAATCGTCTAAACGAATTTCATCTTTTTCTTTTTTTTCTGAATTTCCACAAGAAAACATTAGCAGCATTGCTGCAAAAATTCCAGTTGTTTTTAGCAAACTTCTCATAATTATTAGATATTTAATTAATTGTAAAATTACCGGGTATTACCCTTCTATTTTATGACTTAAGTCATATACCTATGAAGGTACAAAATATTTAAGAGTTGTTAATTTCACCTTAATATCCCAGTAAAAACTATTATGCAGGAGATTGTTAATTTTATTGTACCGCTTTCTATCTCCCTTATCATGTTGGGGATAGGCTTAGAATTATGTTTCAGGGATTTCAAAATGGTCTTTACGGATCCAAAAGCCATATTCATAGGGCTAAGCAATCAGATGATCCTTTTACCTCTAATCACATTCGCTCTGGTCTACTATTGGCCTATGGATAAGATTTATAAAATCGGATTTATGCTCCTGGCGGCTTGTCCAGGCGGCACTGCATCTAACCTGGTGACAAAGATGTTAAAGGGTAAAGTCGCCCTATCGGTTTCCCTTACTGCATTCAATAGTTTTATAATCGTATTCAGCATTCCTCTTGTAATGCAGTTAAGTTTTCCCCTGCTAGGCAGTGATCTCCATGATGTCCAACTAAAATTTACGGATACTTTTCAGGAGATTTTTTTAACAGTAATTATTCCAGTGAGCCTAGGAATATTGCTCAATGAATATTACGGTTATAAATTCACAAATAAATTTCATCATGCGTTGAAATATATCCTTCCGGCCATTATGTTAATAGCTTTTTTGACTGTCATCTTTTTTGATGAATCTCAACAGGAAGTAAATTACCTCAATCATATTAATCTATTCATTCCTTTATTCATATTGAATATTACTACTATACTAACAGGTTACCTTAGCTCAAGACGAATTCGTTTAAACCATAAATCAGCATATACGGTAGCCATTGAGATGGGACTTCAAAATAGTGTCTTGGCCTTATTTATAGCCAATCAGGTTTTTAAAAATAAGGATATAAGTCTGGTTGCTGTGCTCTATAGTAGTTTTTCTCTTATCACCACCTTTTTAATGGCTTGGGGAATAAAGGTTTATTTGGCACCAAGATTAGATCAAAAGGATTAAAGGAAGCCTGAAACTAATCTCTATATGTTTTATGTTTCACCGCTAGCCAATGATAGGTAGCTATAAACCCTCATAGCGGACTTGCACCGTCTAGTTTTTTACCATGCACGGCAAACCAAAAAAACCCTTCACCAAATAAATGATGAAGGGTTTAAAAAAAAGGCGGTGACATACTCTCCCACAAATAGCAGTA
>NZ_JBSYGG010000019.1:0-25114 GCF_054121475.1 Salegentibacter profundi | reverse complement strand
TCACGAGCCAAACCAAAACGAAATTCAGCAAGGCATGCACTTTTAGCGTCATTGAGGATGACTACAGGTTTTTTAAACTTTTTCGAGAATTTTTCTTTTAATGATTCAGGTTCCTGTTCGCTTAAATAATAGGTAAAATTTTTACCTGCTTCAGCAGAAACAAGTCCGGGCATACTTATGCCTACCCCCATGAGGTCATCCATTTTCACCTTGGCAGATTTGAGTAATTTCTGGGAATGCTCAAATAGTAAATCAACAATATTGGAATCCGGGGAAATTTCGCTGGATAAGATGTTTTCTTTTACAATACTGTGATTGTTATCTATTAATGCAAGCTTTATTCTAAAGCGTTCAATGTGAATGCTTAATACAAAAAAGGAATGCTCCTGCATCCCATATAGATCTGGTTTTCTACCACCTTCAGATTTTCCTCTACCTGTTTTTGAAACAATTCCATCCTCTATCATCTGGTTTAAAAGAGCCATTGAGGTTGGTAAACTCACATTAAACCTGCTGCATATCTCAGCATTGGAAGTGTTGCCGTTTAAAAATAGATGTTTTACAATTTTTAATTTTTGCAAATATTTTTTGCGCTCTACATTGCTGATATGAGCAAGTTTTTCTTCGTCTAGGAGAAAATCCTGTAGTTTTTTTGGCATTTGTGGTTTTTGTTTGGTTTGAATTAAAGAACTGGCGCTAAATTTAAAATCTTTTTGAAAGTAAGTCCTTAATTCAGAATTAAAAATAGATAAAAAAAATATTCTGAGAAATACTTTTTCAATTTTTTTATAAAAGATCATTTATTTAAATGAAATTTATATTTTTAAGTATTCAAATTTAATTGAACTAATAAGACATTTTTTAAGTCTTTTTTTAACAGGTATAGCGCTATGTCATCCAATTCTGTCCCAATCTTTTCAAAACCCTCACGTTATTTCGCACTCGATATTCTGAGAGGAATGACTATTGCTTTTATGATCATGGTGAATACACCAGGGAGCTGGTCTTATATTTATGCACCATTGAGACATGCAGCCTGGCATGGTTTTACTCCTACGGATCTGGTATTTCCTGCTTTTCTATTCGTGGTGGGCAATGCGATGAGTTTTAGTCTTAAAAAGTATGAAACAAAATCAGAACAGCATTTCCTTCGAAAGGTTTTTAAAAGATCCATTCTAATTTTTGGAATCGGTTTGTTTTTGAGTGCTTTTCCCTTTTTGTACCGCACAGGCGGGGAATTGGTGTTAAAAGATCTAAGCGAAATGCGTATTATGGGAGTGCTTCAGCGTATTGCCATTTGCTATTTATTTGCCTCACTTATTATTCATTATTTTAAATTAAAAAAATCCCTCGTTGTTGGGGTCGCCATTCTTCTGGGTTATTGGGCGATTATGTGGGTTTTCGGCGATGCTTATGATCCCTATGGTCTTAAGACCAATGCTGCTCTTAAATTTGATCGTATGATTTTTCCAGAGGAGAATCTTTGGAAGGGATTTGGTATTCCATTTGATCCTGAAGGTCTGTTAAGTACCCTTCCCGCTATTGTCAATGTTATCTTTGGTTATACAGCTGGGGTATTTATACAGAAGTCAGGGAATAATTTAAGGACCGTTTGGAAATTAGCGATAGCTGCAGCGATCTTTATTGCACTGGGACTGCTCTGGAACGTTTATTTCCCTATTAATAAAGGTATTTGGACAAGTAGTTTTGTTTTGTATAGTACGGGATGGACTTTGCTTGTGCTCTCAGGCTTAATCGGAATCATCGAAGTGGCGGGATTTAAGAAATGGTCCTATTTCTTTGAGGCTTTTGGAAAAAATCCACTTTTTATATATATAATGTCCGGAGTGGTAGTAATGCTGATGAATGTAATCTTTATTAACGGCCGTGCATTAAAGCCTTTGTTATACGAAAATTTTTACCTTAGCTGGCTTAACAATTACAATGCTTCCTTGTTATTTGCCATAAGTTATATGGTATTAATGTGGCTGCTGGGTTACTGGTTGGATAAACGAAAAATATATATTAAGGTATAAGGTATTAACCCAAACCAAGAAAATGTACATCCTCTTATTAAAAATATCTTCGAAAATGAAAATAAAAGCGTCTTTATTACTAATAGCTGTCCTTTTTATAGGTTCAAATTTCTATGCTCAGGAGCAAAAGCCCCCTTTTCTTAAATATCAGAACAGCAAGTGGGTTGATTCCATTATAGAAAACCTTAGCCCTGATGAACGTATAGCCCAACTTATTATGGTTGCGGCTTATTCCAATCGTGGGGCTGAACATAAACAAGAGATTCTTGATTTGATAAGGGAGCAAAAGATTGGCGGGCTGATTTTTTTCCAGGGAGATGCAAAGACACAGGCCCATCTGATGAATGATTACCAGCTTGTTTCAGAAGTACCTCTGTTGGGAGCTATAGATGCAGAATGGGGCTTGGGAATGAGGCTGGATAACACCATAAGTTACCCTTTTCAAATGGCCCTTGGTGCGATCCAAAATGATAGTTTGATTTATGATCTGGGGCAGGAAGTGGCTAGACAGATTAAAAGAAGCGGCTTACACCTTAATTTTGCCCCCGTAGTAGATGTAAATAATAATCCGGCTAACCCCGTGATTAATTATCGATCTTTCGGTGAAAATAAGGAAAATGTCTCCCGAAAAGGGATCGCTTATATGCAGGGTATGCAGGATGCGAATTTGCTAACCACGGCAAAACATTTTCCTGGTCATGGAGATACTGATACAGATTCTCATTACGCCCTTCCGCAAATAAATCATGCCTTCAATCGGTTAGATTCCCTTGAAATACATCCCTTTAAAGAGCTCATTAATGCAGGTATTGGTGGAGTAATGGTTGCGCATCTGGATATACCTGCCTTAGATTCCTCTGGAGTGCCTTCAACCTTGTCAAAACCAATAATAACCGGAATTCTAAAAGAGAGACTGGGCTTCGAAGGATTAATTGTCACCGATGCTATGAATATGAAGGGGGTTACCCAGGGTAATGAACCTGGGGTTGTTGATAAAGATGCCATCCTGGCTGGAAATGACCTGCTGGAATTCACTGAAGATGTACCCAAAGCTATTTCTGAGATACGAAAAGCTGTAAATCAGGGGCTTATTACCCAAGCTGAAATCGATAAACGTGTTAGAAAGATACTGGCTGTAAAACAATGGGTAGGTTTGGATCAATACACACCAACTCCTGTTACTAATATAAATGAAGAGATCACCACTTTGGAAGCGCAATGGCTTAAGCGTAAGCTGGTTGAAGCTTCACTTACTGTGCTTAAGAACGATAATGAAATCTTACCTGTAAAAAAACTAAAAGATGTTAAGATCGCTTCGGTTTCATTCGGAGCTAATAAAGAAACAGTTTTTCAGAAAAGCCTGAGTCTTTACACGGATATAAAGCATTTCCAAGTGGGATTAGATGCTAAAACTTCGGAGCTGAAATCAATTTTTGAAGCCCTTAAAACCTATGATCTCATAATTGCAGGGATACATGACCAGAGCCGTTTCCCTCGTAATACGATGAGGTTCTCTGATGCCGTTCAAAATCTGATGGGAGAAATTTTTGAAGAACCCAATAGCATTGTAGCTTACTTCAAGAATCCTTATTCTATGGATAAGCTTAAAGGAATTGAAAATGCTTCTGGTTTACTTCTTACTTACCAGGATAATGCAATTACTCAGGAACTTGCAGCCCAGCTCGTATTTGGAGGGGTTGGCGCAAACGGAAAGCTCCCTGTAAGTATAGGTGAAAAATTCAGATCAAAAGACGGTCTGGAAGTGGAAGGGGGATTACGCCTTAAATACACAAGCCCTGAAGATGCCGGAATGGATTCAGAAATCCTATATGGAGGAATAGATTCTCTTATGCAACAGGCCATGGATATGAAAGCAATTCCCGGGGGTCAGATTCTCGTTGCCAGAAAAGGTAAAGTAGTTTTTCATAAAGCTTATGGCCTGCACAATTACAGCGATACTGTAAAGGTGAAAAAAACTGATTTGTATGACCTTGCCTCTGTAACGAAGATATCCTCAGCCTTACCTGCTATTATGAAATTGACCGATGAAGGGAAGTTTGACCTGGATGCCGGGATAGATACTTATCTTCCATATTTCAAAAACTCCAATAAAGAGGGAGTGCCTTTCCGTCAAATACTGGCTCATCAGGCTCGCTTTAAACCCTGGATTGCTTACTGGAAAAACACCCTGCGGAAGAATGGGAGCTTTAGATGGAATACTTTTAAGAAAGATTCTTCTGCCAGGTTCCCAGTAAAAGTGAGCGAAAATTTGTGGTTACACCGCAACTATCAGAAAAAAATATTCAGGGCAATAAAAAAATCTGATCTCGAAAAAGAAGCCAAATATAAATATTCAGGTCTGGTCTTTTATCTTCTTCCGAGCATAGTGGAAGAAATTACCGGAGAGGATTTCCGAAGCTATATCAATGATAACTTCTATGATAGACTGGGTGCCACGACTTTGACCTATAACCCTTCTGAAAATTTTAACCCGGAGAGAATCGTGCCCACTGAGCACGATTATTTTTTCAGACGCAAACCCATCAAAGGCATGGTCCACGATGAGGGCGCTGTGATGATGGGAGGGATATCAGCTAATGCAGGACTTTTCTCAAATGCCAATGATCTTGCTAAGCTAATGCAGATGTATTTAAATATGGGTGAATATGCAGGAGTGCGTTATATTGAGGAAGACACCTTCAAAGAATGGACTACCACACAGTTCCCGGAGAATGAAAATCACCGGGGTCTTGGTTTTGATAAACCGTATCTTGAATATAGAGGAGAAAGCAGTAATACGGCTAAAGATGCCAGTAAATTAAGTTTTGGTCATACAGGATTCACAGGGATCATGGCCTGGATGGATCCAGAGGAAGATTTGCTTTACCTCTTCCTCTCCAATCGCGTTTTACCCACCAGAAGCAATACCAGGCTTTACGCACTTAATACCCGAACAAATATCCAACAGGTAATTTATAATGCCATTGTGAAATAAGAACTTTTGTCTTTTTACGGTAAATATTTAGTTTTTTTGGAATAGAAATACCAAAAAAGGGAATAGGTCTCAAGGAAATATTATATTTGAACGAATTTTCCTTAAGTCCTTTTGACCTGTATGAAGAAAAACTACCATTATTTTCTGCTTACCCTACTTTTTATTGTTTCATTACAGGCCTTTTCACAGCATTCCGTTCGAGGGAAATTAATTGATGAAAACCTTCAGCCTGTAGCTTTCGCTAACGTTATTTTACTTAGTGCAAAGGATTCGACCAGTGTTTATAAAGGAACGGTTTCAGAAGAAAATGGAAGCTTTAATTTTCAGAATGTTGAAACGGATCAATACTTACTTAAAACAAGTTTTATCGGTTTTGAGGATCATCAGGAAATAATTGATGTTTCTAAAGATATTGATCTTTACCGAATTGAAATTAAGGTCTCCTCGTCAGAATTAGATGAGATAACAATTCAAGCTCGTAAGCCCACAATCACCCGCAGTATAGACCGGATTACCTTTGATGTGGAAAATTCTACCCTTTCCAGCGGAAATTCCTGGGATGTTCTAAAACAAACTCCCGGGGTGATTTTAAACCAGGGGCAATTACAGGTGAGAAACGGAGCGGTAACCGTTTATATAAATGACAAAAAGGTTCAGCTCACCACCGAGGAGCTTACCACTTTGCTTGAGAGCTATTCTGCAGAGAATCTAAAATCGGTTGAAGTAATTACCAATCCTCCGGCAAGATACGATGCCGAAGGCGGCGCAGTTATTAATATCAATACTACCAAAGCTTTGAATCCAGGTTATAAAGGAAGCCTGGAAGGGAATTACACCCAGGGAATTGTTCCTAAATACCAAATAGGGACAAGTCATTACTGGAAAGGAGAAAAACTAAACTTATTTACCAATTATAGTTTTAGTCCAAGGAAAGAAATCAAAAGGGATGAAAGTCATATAAATTTTATGGAGGATGATAATTTGGTTTATTCCCGGTGGAATACTGAATTTGAACGCATTACCAGGTCATGGGCACATAACGCCAATGTTATGCTTGATTATGATTTGGATGATAAAAACAGGTTGAGTTTTTCTTCAAATATGTTGATTTCTCCAAATAAAACCTTTGACAACAAGGTTAAAACGCTAATTGAAACTACTGGGTCCCAATTACGATCCTCATTATTCACTGATAGTGAACTGGATTTCGATGAAAGTAATATCGCTTTAAATCTTGACTATGTATATCAAATGGATGGAGGAGGAAGTATTTCCTCTAATTTTCATTACACGAAATTTGACCAGGACAGAACTCAATGGGTGCAATCCGATTATTTTAATGACACCGGAGATCCTCTCAAAACTATATCTTTTAATACCAATGCAAATCAGGAAATAGATATTTTTACCGGTCAAATAGATTTTTCCAGCCCATGGGGAAGTACAAATTTTGATGCCGGTTTGAAATTCTCTAAGATAGCATCGAGCAGTGGAATTGTTTTTTCGAATGCTCAGAGCCTTTCCGACCTCTATGAGGACCTTTCTGATAATTTCCAGTATGATGAAAAGGTTTATGCAGCTTATGTCAATATTTCCAAAGAATGGGAGAACTGGAGTGTGCAGGCTGGTTTGCGGGGAGAAAACACCGCTTTAGAGGGACATTCCATTACCATGAATCAGGTAAATTCCCAGGAATACTTTGAATTATTTCCTACAGCTTACTTGCAGTATCGAGCTTCAGATGATCATAACTTCACATTAGATTACAGTCGTCGAATAAACCGTCCACGATATGAGAGCTTAAATCCTTTTAGGTATTTCCTCAATGAAAATGATTACAATGCGGGTAATCCTAATTTAAGGGCCGCAATCAGCAATAATGTCAATTTGAATTATACCTTAAAAGGATCGTACTTCTTTGATCTATATTACCGGGACTATGGTAGTTCACCGGCAACACTTGCCTTTCAGAATAACGATAGACAATTTATAAGAAGGGTCAGTATGAACCTTCTGGAAGATAGAACCTACGGGTTGGATGTCACACATGTGAGGATGGTTAATGATTGGTGGTATGCCCAGTTGTATGCTTCGATTTTTCACGAAGAAAACCGTTTTGCAGCCCTTGAAAGTGAAATAGAAACACATACCAATGAAATTGATGGGATACTAGCTCAGTTGTATAACAGCTTCACACTTTCCAAAGATGGTACATTAACCGGAAACCTTACCTATTTATATGTTTCAGATTATATGTCAGGTTCTTATAACTTTGATCCTTTTTCTACCTTGAGCATAGGTCTTAGAAAAACAATTTGGAACAACCGGGCTGAGCTCAGCCTAAATGTGAATGATATTTTTGATCAAACCAATACGAGATTAACTTCACGCTACGCTAATCAGGATAATTCCTTCTTTGCAAGGGAAGAAATGCGCTATGTAAGACTTGGGTTTAAGTATAATTTCGGAAACTTCAGGCTTGAAGATAATCAGCGCAGTATCGATGCGTCAGAACGTGAGAGGTTATAATGATAAAATGCCTAAACAAAGGACTAATTGCCTGAAAATAAGGTTTGGAACTTTTAAGCTCTTCACTATTTTAAGTTTGGACGCATCCTTTTATTTCTTAATTTTGCAGCCCAAAATAAATCGAAGTGGCTAAAATAGGCAATATAGATGTAGGAGATTTCCCTTTATTACTTGCACCGATGGAGGATGTGAGTGACCCACCTTTTAGGGCGCTATGCAAGGAACAAGGAGCAGATGTGGTATTTACCGAATTTATCTCTTCGGAAGGGCTTATTCGTGATGCGGCGAAAAGTACAATGAAACTGGATATCTACGAGAAAGAACGACCTGTGGGGATTCAGATTTTTGGTGCAAACCTGGAATCCATGCTTCGGTCGGTTGAAATCGTTGAAAAATCCAATCCAGATATTATTGATATAAACTTCGGATGTCCTGTAAAGAAGGTGGTTTCTAAAGGTGCCGGTGCCGGAATATTAAAGGATATTGATCTTATGGTTTCCTTAACTGAAGCTATGGTAAAACATACTCATTTACCGGTTACTGTAAAAACTCGCCTTGGTTGGGATAATGATTCTGTTAAGATTGTTGAGGTTGCAGAGAGACTTCAGGATGTGGGGTGTCAGGCGATTTCCATTCACGGACGTACCCGTGTACAAATGTATAAAGGAGAGGCCGACTGGAAACCTATTGCCAAGGTGAAGAACAATTCCAGAATGCATATTCCTGTTTTTGGAAACGGAGATGTTGACTCCCCTGAAAGAGCTATGGAGATGCGGGATGATTATGGCCTTGATGGTGCTATGATTGGCCGTGCAAGTATTGGTTATCCATGGTTTTTTAGAGAAGTTAAGCATTTCTTTAAAACAGGAGAACATATGGCTCCTCCTACCCTGGAAGAGCGTGTGGAAGCAGCAAGACGACACCTCCAGATGGCTATTGACTGGAAAGGTGAGAAATTAGGGGTTTTTGAAACCCGACGTCATTATACCAATTATTTCAAGGGAATTCCTCATTTCAAAGAATACCGGATGAAAATGGTTACCAGTGATGATGCTTCTGATGTTTTTGAGGCTTTTGATGAGGTGGAAAAGGAATTTGCAGGTTACCAGTTCGCTTAGATTTTCTGAAGAAATTATTAGGTATCCTATTATTCCCATCCTGATTTGAACTCCGCGTGATGAATATTTAAAAAATTATTTAATCCGTCCTAAGGCTTACCAGAGTTACCCCCCATCATTATAATGCTATTGGCTTGCAAGGGCTTTTTTGCTTCGTCCTGCCGCAATGTAAGAGGCAACAAAGCCTAAGACTCCAATGGTAAAAAATACGATTAGAATGTTTTCAAGTTTAACGGCAACAGGATAGGGTAGGCTAGGGGTGATCATTACTAGCTCGAACTGCAGCTGTAGATAGATTAGTATTATTGCGAAAAGCAGTCCTAGAATTCCTCCTAGTAATGTCATTAACATACCCTGGGTAAAGAATATCTGTTTTATTTGAGATTCACTGGCACCAAGACTGAATAGAGTTTTGATATTTTCCCGCTTATCAAGAATAACCATAATTATTGAGCCTACCACATTGAAAAGCGCAATGATAAGGACTAGGGTGAAGATGAGGTATACAGCAATATTTTCAGTATTCAGCATCTTGTACAAAGTTTCGTTGAGCTGCGCCCTATTTTTCAGGATAACCTTGCCATCAAATATCGACATTATCTGTGTGCTTATATCGGATGGGTCTGCCCCTGGACTTAATTTAATTTCCACCGCCGAATAAGTATTGTCCTTTAGGTCTAACAGGTTTTTGGCAAGATTTAGGTTAGCGAATACATATTTTCCATCTAACTCTTCATTTACGCTGTAAATCCCACTGGTAATAACTTGTTGGCTGTTGAAAGCGGCGTCGGGACTGGCTAGACTAACCTGGCCTTTTCCGGGCTTTGGAACCCAGAGTTTCAACAGGGATTGATAATTAAAAATACTCAGACCGAGTTTCCTGGAAATAGTATTACCTACAACAACCTGTGCTTCGCTATCGGTTAACCAGCTCCCATTTACGATGGCACTATCTATATTGTTTACAAAGCGGTAGTTTTTATCTACACCTTTTATATATGCCCAGTCGTTCTTCTGTCGGTAATCCAGAAAAACCCGTTCCTCAATTATTTTAGTAAAGTTGGCTATACCTTCAATTTCTGATAGGTTTTTTGCCTGGTTCTGGTCAAAATGAATTGTTTTCCCGCTTTTGGGGAGTACCTTTAAATCGGGGTCGAATTCATTGGTGAACTGAAGACTGAAATCTTTCAATCCGGCAAAACCGGAGAGAACTATAAATAATGAAAAAGCTCCTGCAAACACCCCTATAGCCGCAATTATCGTGATTATATTAATCGCATTGTTACTGCTTTTGGTAAAGAGATAACGCTTGGCGATGTATAGCGGAAACTTCAAATTAAGATTTTTTCCTTTTATCTAATAGATCAGGATTGGAGATAGGGTTTTCTTCTCCCTTGATAGACTTTTCTATATTTTCAATATACTCCAACGAGTCATCAATGAAATAAGAGATCTCGGGCATTTTACGCAATTGGTTTCTGGTGCGTTGGGCCAGTTCATGTTTTATTTTTGGCTTTATCGTATTAATTTCTTCGAGTATTTCTTCTGCGAATTTCGAAGGAAAGATACTTAGATACGCCTTCGCTATTGAAAGATCTGTGGTGACTTTCACTTTGGAAACAGAAATCAAAATTCCCGTTCTTCCCGCTTCCCTGAGGTTGTTCTGAAGGATATCTGCCAGATCCCTTTGTAAAACCCCACCTATTTTCTTTTGTCTGTTTGTTTCCATACTGCAAAAATAGCTAATTAAAAATTCCCGAACTTTGGTTTTATGAAAATACCTATTTCCTTTACTGAAAACAAAACACATGAAAAAAATTGAACACATAGGGATTGCAGTAAAAAACCTGGAGGCTGCTAATGCGGTTTACAAATCACTACTTAAAACTGATGTATATAAAACTGAAATGGTGGAAAGTGAAGGGGTAAAAACTTCCTTCTTTAAAACTGGAGAAAGTAAAATTGAGCTCCTTGCTGCTACCAATGAAGATAGTCCAGTCGCCAAATTCATCGAGAGGCGTGGAGAGGGAATTCACCACATCGCCTTCGCAGTAGATGATATTGAGACAGAAATCACCCGGTTGGAAAATGAAGGGTTTCAACTTCTAAATAGAAACCCAAAATCCGGAGCTGACAATAAACTAGTGGCTTTTTTACACCCAAAAAGTGCCCATGGTGTTCTAGTGGAACTCTGCCAGGAAAAGATTCAGGGGGAGATACAATAAAAAAGCGAGTGAGGAAATCACTTTAAGTCTTGCAGAGATTGAAAATATGTACTAATATTGCACTCCTAAAATTCGGGTATTTGTTGATATCTGGATTGGTCCTATAGCTCAGCTGGTTAGAGCACTTGACTCATAATCAAGGGGTCCCTGGTTCGAGCCCAGGTGGGACCACAGACAAAAACCGTAACATAGATGAAAATCAACGTGTTACGGTTTTTTTATTTATTATTTTGTACGATTTATGTACTGTAAAATTTTCTAACTCATGCAATTCTCATACAACAAAAACCATTAATGCACTGTTGTGAGGAAGTTTGAAGGACTATAGATGGAAAGAGTTCTTTATTTAATCCTGTCAACTTTATCAAACTTTGAATTTCCATCGATCCTGAAGGCGAAGGGCTTTTTTTCTTTTGCTAATTCTTTAATCAGTTGCCATTGAGTGATTATCATGACTACCTTTTCCCAATGTCTTACTTTGGACCAGTAAGGGGTTAAAATAAAAAGCCCCACTTCGAACTTAAGTATTAGTTCTAACTCAGCGGGTCTTTTTAAAATGTGCTTGTCTTGAGTTATCCAGATAGCTTTTTGAGATCCAATGATTGGAATTAGCTGTGTGTCCTTGTACCCTTTATGAAATTCATCTTGGATGCACTTGACAACACATCTTCTGGACGAATGTTCTCTTTGTTCAAGGATATCCAGTGCTCGAGCTAAATGTGGAGATAAGTTTTCGTCAATGTAAATTATCATATCATGCAGCCATGAAGTCTATAACATCCTTCATTTGCTGTTCTGTTAGATCGTACAGCTCTGCCACATAATTTAAGTCTCGATTCTCGGCCAAATACAAATCATAAAGATTTTCCACCATAAGATTTGTACTATTTAATACTGGCTGGCCAAACCGGTATTCTGGATCAACAACAATGGTCCTGTCTTTTCCTAAGGGGTAATACTTTGAAGCAACACCTTTGTCATACTCTATTTTATCACCCAAAAATTCAACAATGTCCTTTAAACCAATTTGTAGCTTTTCATCCCCGCTCACCCAGTCCTCATCTAATTTAAAATATAAATCACGTCCTGAAACCAAAAAATCAGTTACTGCAAAAGGATATGGGCTTCCAAAGACTCCTGCGAGATAATCATGGAATTTAATTACTTTCTTGGCAGAGACATTCAAAGTTCTTAATCTTTCAAAAACGAATAATTCAATAAGGCCAAGGAAATTAATAGAATAACCGCCTTCTGTTTCAATCTTGTACTTAAAAGACTGTTGATTCCGAAATTTATTGTCGAGATATTGGTTTATTAAATATCTTGCTCTGTTCTTATGAATCTTAAGAATAGTAGCGACATCAGAAGAGGTAAATACACCTTCTCCTAATCGAGCTTCTTCGTATGATAAAGTTTTAGCCGCTGACATTTTTTAAATTTAGAGAAAGAGTTACAAAAAGTATACCTATTAAAGCTCAATATCCGGGAGCCAAGATACGACAACATTAAAGATAAGCAATTTTCAGTTATGCTCTGTCCAAGCTATTTTAATTAGGTCTTAAAAAAAGTAGTATCACATTATTCAGGCTTATACACAACAGATTGTATATAAAAATTTTTTTTTGTCATCGTCCATTCTGCATAAACCATTGATTGGTATTCTTCCCTTAGGTTTAATTTCCGGCTGGAGCAATCAAAAATTTCAAGGGGTAGTAAAGAGAGTGAACAAATAGTCACCTGTCAAAATAATCTATTCCCTGTACCGTCAAGACTTCTATTTCTTTCCCGTTTTTGTATCATTTGCTAGTCAATAGATATACTCTAAAAAGATTTTTTTTAGAGCTGCATTTTATGCATTTCCTGCATTTTCCCGTAAGCTGGATATATAATAATCCACCAAATCAGAACCAGGTTCCAATGGCGATTCCTCAAGAATATCACTGACTTCTACTTTCAAGCCGCTTTTCTTCAATATTTCCGCTTTGCTTCTCCAGTCCTCATATTCACCCTTGTCAGGATATAATACTATTTTTCGACCTCCCAACGGCTCCAGTAGTCGAGTCTTTAGATTTTGTTTGCTCCCCGTGGCCATCCAAAGAACATCAGGAACAACCATGCTCATGACTATCGCTGTTTTTTCGCTTTCTACAAGGGCAATTGATTTATTATAATCTTCTTTGATCCTGTGCAGTCCAAATAGGCATTGCTTGAGGTTGAAATCCGGTTCTTTGAGAGCTTTATGAACCCAGTTGATGTGATTATATGGTTTCTTTACCCTCTTACCAGTAGAAGGATCGTATAGCATTATTTTTCCTGCATGTATTTTTTCGTTCTGGTCTATCTGCCAAAATACAGTGGCTTTATTCCAAAACATGGTAGTGCCGGTTAAGAGATAGTTCTGCTTAGCTTCGAAAACCTGCTTTTCTGTAAATATAGTTTTCAAATAAACTTCTAAGTTTTCAGTTACTGGTTCTTCGTTATACAACTGGTCCAATAATTTCAAGCTATGAAAACTGGCCTTATCTGGTTCACTAAACGCAGTTGCACCCGCTGCAACGGGTGATGCGGTTGCTACCGTTGCAACCGCACTACCACCTACTTGATTAGATTCAATATACCGGCTCTGATGTCCCAGATAAGCAATACCATTAGCCTTTAGCCACCATTCTGTTATCCAGCAACTGTTGCCATTCCTTTCAAAAACCTGTGACTTCGGAATGAAGTGCAACTGGCCGTTAGTTTCGGTTGCCTGAAATGATTTTTCCGAAATAGCTTTAAGAGAAAGAAACATTATTAAATAAGACTTCTTCTCCTTTGGAGGTGCATGATGATAGCGACACTTGCTCTCCCTGTCACAACGCCCAAAGCTGTCTTTTAAATAATATCCAGTTTCGTTTTCGACATATCTCACAAAGGTTTTTTTGTTACAAGCAGGGCAAGGATATTTTTTACTGCTTTTATCGAGCGCATACTTAGAATTCGACGTCATCTTCCTCTGTATTTATTTTGATGTCAGCATAAACTATATACCCTTCAGTAGCTTTTTTTACGTAAAAACCGTGATGACTTAATCTCTTTCTGAAGTTCAATTTTTTCAAGGGCTGGGCTCCTTCATCGATACAGAAAGACACGTACTGTTGGTATAGATTTTTAATTAGAGTGTAGGTTTCAGCACTCCGCTCATAGCCCGTTTCGTCCATAAACATTTTAGCACTGTCACTCTCATTTTTATATGTATGGATAGCTTCTTCTATTGCTTTACAACTGGTAAATCTCTTCTGACTAAGTAAGCGATCTAACCCCTGCAGAATCCAATTAAAGACCCCGGAAAGTTCATTTTGGATTATTCTGGTTGAGAGTTCCTTATCTTGTTTTTCTTCTGGTATGGTAACATCAAATTCTATAATTAAAAACCTTCTGAAGAAGGCCGCCGTATGCTCTACATCTTTAGGAAGTTCATTACAGTTAAAAATAAGCTTTGCATACTCATGCAACGTGAAAGGATCTCTGTGTGGTAATCGAGCTTCTAAAGGTTCACCAGAAGCCATTTGTTTGAATGTGGCGGATTCGAGTCGGCCGTTGATTTCACTGGCGTAGTTAACAAGCTTGTCTCCTATCTTGGCCCTATAGTATCCGTTTTCATTGGTCAGGCTCTGGAGAGAATAGTTGCAGACATTCTCGGGTCCTAAAAGAGCACTGATTATTTCAAAAAATACACTTTTTCCGTTCGCGCCGGTTCCGAATAGAATCAGCATTTTTTCTAATTTGAGTATTGATGGTTTTACAAACAGATACCCTATATATTCAGCTAGTACTTTCTGCTTATCTGGATCGGGTATTACCTCATTTAGGTAGTTCTCAAAAAGAGGTGCTGTAGCTTGTGGTATATATTCAAATGGTAATTGATGCGTGAGGAAATCTTTAGGGTCAAAATCTCTCAACTTCCTGCTCTTAGGGCTTATTTCAAAGGTGCCATTTTTCAGATTAATTAGAACCTTGGAACTTTTAGCTTGTGGAGTAGGTAGATACGCGTCTGACATGAATTGTTTGAAAAGCTCTTCTTTAAAGGTATGTATCTTGCCTTTAAACTTTTCCACTCCCAATTTTAGCGCGACATCTCCTAAAAAGGATTCAAAACGCTCCTTTTCCATTTCCGTCCAGAAGCAACCATTGTACAAATAAATAAAACCGTGTTTTTTACATAATCCCCAATTATTTTCCTTTGCTATTTTAAGAAGTTGCTCAATACACAAGATGAGATAGTGGTTCTTAGTTAGTTTTAGAGACTTAAGTTCTTTTAGCAGCTTTAGATATTCCTTTTCCTCCTGTTTCTTATCTTCATTTACGTTGCCATCGGTATAAACTTCTGCCTTCAGCTTTTTTATTTCTTCTCTTAATTCAACTATTCTGGGGAATGCCAGCACCCAAAAATCTATTTTTTTGACATTTTCAATGAGGTTGTCTAAAATTTCATCTGGAGTGGATTGAGGAATAGCCATTTTACTGATTTGATAGTCGAAATCAGCTGTTACGAGATTCTTGATTGTTGATGATTTCATTGCCTTACTTCTTAAGCACGGTTAAATATTCAATCAATTCACTCCTTTTGTAGTACCGGCGGTTAGCAATGCCATAGGCTTTTACTTTGCCTTTGTTGGTCCACGCCCACAGCGTCGACGAATTAATTTTTAGGAATTGGCAAGCTTCCTCCCGGGTAAGGAGCTCATCATTTGCCTGCTCGTTTGTTAATTCCTTTTTAAACGCTTCAAGTTGGCGCTTTACATCTTGAGAAATAAGGTCCACCAACTTATCTGTAGTGGTGCCCTGTAAAAAAATGTTTTCCATTTGACTTTTGATTTAATTGATAAGCCAAATGTGCTGCAGTAAGTTTGGTACTCATTGCCGTACCAGTACGGTTTCAGTACGGTTTATTGGAAGGGATTTAAATGGATTCAATTTGAGCTATAAAATCAGTACATACTTCAATATTCTTTACCTGACAATAGGCGTATATGGTTTTAAGCTTATCCGGGCTGGAGTAGAGGTTCTTATTGCCAATAGTGCTGTTATTGATGGTCTCGGAAAAATAAGGACGACCAGTTTCTTTAAAACCTAATTTAATAGCCATTTTCGTAAAGTGACCTTTCTCCTGCTTGTATTCTTCATAAAGTTCCTGAGCTTGACCGGTGGCAAAGGTTAATCCTATTTTAAACCAGGTGGTACGGGTGATTTTTTCATCTAAATCGATCTCCGGTTTTGGCAAAGGCTTTGTTTCTCCCATTAAAATTTTCATTAATTTTTTTTGAAGGTACTGCCGGTAGAACTCGACTCTCTTCCTTTCGTCAAAGTCTATAGTTTCTAAAGGAATTCTATTTAACTTAAAGATTTCGTGGTTTATGAAATCCATTTCCGTGATTTCTATTCCGTCTTTAGTCACACCAGAATAGTATAATTTAATACCTCCTGAAGAATTCTCTATTTTGCTTTGCTCATGACTATAATTGTAAAGGTAACTTTCAAGCCTTTGCCTATAAAATTCCTCTACGTGATTAGCGTCCTTCCAGAATAGGAAATAACTCTGAAAAATAATGTTGTTGGGAATATCAAACTTAAAACTCATAGAAGTAAAACTTTTTACCGTTGCGATTGCCTGGTGCAAAATTTGACATTTGCGGTTGCTACTGCAGTTGCTTCGCGGTTGCAAAAAAGATTTTGCTGAAGAAATTAAAAACTAAAAAGTTCATTATCAGCATAGTTAATACCTATTGTGCCGTTGCAGGCGCAGTTGCTACTCTTTGGCAAAAATAGATATTCTGCGGAAAAAAGTGCCCTGGTAAACATTAAATGCACAAGGCCCTACCTCATTCGCCTTTCCTAATCCAGTTCCTGAGCTGTAAGGTAATTACCTGCGCTTGCAATCGCTTGCAACCGCATTTGATTTAGCCGTTGTTATTCGGTTACCATCGCTATTGCAAAGGCCGTTGCAAAAGCGGTTAATACCGTTATATATTTTTGATTCGTCACTTGCAAATCTCTGAAAATCAGTTGTTGTTGGTTTATCTTGACCCGTTGCAACCGTTACCTGGTTGGATGTGCTTTTTCAGGGCAAAAAATAAAGGAAGCTGAAAAAATTTATTCCGGCGGGATTTTCTCTCCCATTTATTATTCACTTTTTTTATCGGTCGGCTCTACGGGTGTAAAAACAAGGCTGTTATTTTGGCCCTTGAGCGGTTTATTGTGCTCGTTTGTTTTGATAACCTCCTCTGGGATACCCTCGGGAAACGCTTTGCACCCGAGGCTGAAATCCTCCCAGTGCTTACACCTGAAACAAATTTGAGATTCCGAATCATTGTTGTCCGATTAAAAAAGAAGGAACCTCTGAAAAAGCCCGCTAATGCTGATCAGAGATCTTATTTATCAGTTTGAGGGGGTGGTTTTTAGTTCTTTGAATTTTAAATATTCTACCAATGAAAATATATTTTCCCAACATTGATTTTCAGAATCTTATAAAAAAGTCTTGGTTCTAGGTTCTAAAAGCGGAGCGGTCTAGATTCTTTTTCCGGACAACAATGATTCCGAATGCAAGAAATGCAGGAAATGCAGGCTTACAAAAATCTTTTAAATTTTAGAAAAGTATCCTGGAAAGACTGCGAAGAAGTGATATTCCCCTCCAAGATCGTTTTCTATAATTTTTATCTACCAATAATGTCATTTTTTAAGCAGTTTTTTAACTCAGTTCTTCTTAAGTTTGATTTTCTAACTTTTACTCACTAATCAGAAAGAACAAAAGAGAGGAGTAAGATTATGTTATATGTGGGAACCTCGAGATTCCGTCAACATTGAAAATCCCCTCTCTTTTCTACTTCAATTTCGTTCAGTTCTGTGAGACTTTGATCTCGTTTTTAAGTTGTTGAAAGCAAAGTAGGCGTCCTTTCCTAATCAATTATCTATGAATAAATGTAACCAAATTTATGGAGTAGACATCAGCAAGAATGTATTTGATGTTGTAGACTCTGAAGGAACTCATTCCCAATTCAAAAACGATGGTAATGGATTTAAAGCCTTTCAAAAAGCTCTTCCTGCCGATGCTTTAGTTGTAATGGAAGCTACAGGATATTATCACTACCGGTTGGCTCAGTTCCTGTATGAGCAAAGCGTAAAGGTTTCTGTAGTAAATCCACTGTCAGTTAAAAGGTTTATACAGATGAAACTTTCCAAGGTGAAAACAGATAAATCTGATGCGAAAGCAATCTGTGAGTATGCCACTGTAAATGAAGTTCCATTGTATACAGCAAGAGACAAGAACCAGGCGGAATGTTTACAGCTCATGCGCCTAATTGATATTTACCTAAAACAAAGCACTGCCTTAAAGAATAAGCTGCACGGAGAGAAAACTCTGGGGAAACCATCTAAAACAGTATATCATTCCTTGAATCGCTCCTTAAAAGCTGTACAAAAGGAAATCCAGATCCTGGAGGACCGCCTCACGGAGATCGTCAAAGAAGAACAACAAAAACAATTGACACTTCTAAAAAGCATTCCCGGAATGGGCAGTAAAACAGCCATTATGCTGATCGTTCTAACCGATGGATTTTCCAACTTTGAAAATGCCCGACAACTTTGCAGCTATACAGGGATCACGCCCTCCTTGCGAGAGTCAGGTACTAGCGTGAGAGGCCGAAGCCGAATAACCAAAATGGGTAACGCAAAGCTTAGAAATCTGCTATTCATGTGTAGTTTTTCAGCTTGTAAACACAACAAAGCCTGTAGGGAGATCTATGAACGAATTATTGCAAAAGGGAAAAGTAAAAAACTGGCTCTAATCGCTGTATGTAACAAACTCCTGAAGCAGGCATTTGCTATCGCTAAATCAGGTTTGCCTTATGAGGAAAATTTTGTTTCGAAATTAGCCTAGAGAACTTGTTTTTTAACTCAGTTCTTTGTTGTAGCAAGTTTTATTTCCCGTCCTCCTTAGAAATTTTCAAAACAGTATATGCTTGACTTATTGCCGTTGCCGCTCCAGGTCCCCTTTCTTTATATTTTACCACGACACCTTCATTTTCTTTATAAACTCCATTTATATTAATCTTACTACAGCAGTAGTTGTAGTATTTCCCAATTATGAGGATCAGATCATTTTGACTGAAATCGAAATCCAAGTTTTTTAGGTTGTCAGCACGAGAAGGATTAACCTGCTCAATTACAGGTAGGAAACTATTCAGGTCAGATTCATAGTTAAATACAAGAGTTTGTTCTGGAATAGTTTCTTCACTAACATAACTTAGATGATTTTCTAAAATTACCTCATAATTAATAGGATCGCCCAAATCCTCCTTTGAACAGCCTATTGAAAGGGATAGAAATATGCTGATAAGAAATACAATTTTTGGTTTCATTTTATTCGTATTAAAAGATTAGAAATATGGATCGGTTTAAATTTGCTACAACGTCTCGATAAACACAGTATTACGTTTATTTCTACTATGTCTTTCTTAAAATTATACTAATCTAGTGGGTTTTTGATCTTTAAAAAAATATTTGTTGCTACGTGAGTGTAAATTTCTGTTGTTTTTGTGCTTTTGTGACCTAATAGCACCTGAATGTACCTTAAATCTGTTCCATTTTCCAACAGATGAGTAGCAAATGAATGCCGCAACATATGTGGAGTGACGTTTTTTTTGATCCCGGCCTTTTCCGCAGCAGCCTTGACTATTCTTCCCACGCTTTCGGCTGAATACTGCATCTTACCAGGTCCTTCAAATAGGAAATTGGTGGGACGCCACTGCAGGTAATATTGCCTCAAATCGATGAGGAGTTTTTCAGAGAGTATGGTGAGCCTATCTTTATTCCCTTTACCTGAACGGACTGTAATAGTCATTCTTTTGCTATCTATGTCGTTGGGCACCAGGTTTAGCACTTCATTTCTTCTCAATCCAGCAGAATACAATAAGCTTACTATACAGCGATGTTTGATATTGTTGGTATTTTCAATAATGGATAATACTTCCTCTTTGGCCAGTACTTTTGGAAGTTTCTCCTCTGTCCTGGGGCGCTCAATAGAATAAAACCTATTAGGCATTTCCAGTACTACCTCGTAATAGAATTTAATCGAGTTGATAGCCTGGTTTATGTAGGAATGTGAAGCATTCTCCTGTATCAATTTTTGAAGATAAAGTCTCACATCGTTTTCGTCCAGATCTATTAAATTTCTTTCTTTGTAGTAATTGATGAACGCCTCGAAGCAGGAGACATATGTTTTTACTGTGTTATTTGCATATCTCTTCAGTTCCAACTTGGCAAGATAACTTTCCGGACACGGTCTCATTCCTTCAACAGCATCCCTCTTTCGGAACCATTCTACATTAATAGCTGGATTGTCCCGTCCAAAGCTGCTTTTTGGGAAAAAGTAATTTGAATTTACCCATGCCACGCCTTTCAACTGTTTGTATATCGTGTTGAGATTAGAAGGATTGTTGATTACATAATACATATTGAAGACATGGCTCCACCTTACTCCCGGCAGTTCATTTACCAAGGCATTAATGACTCGGTCTGTATAAAATTGTAGACCTATACACTTCTTTTCTTCTATTAGCAAATGCTTTAAAGTAACAAATTTCTTTTCCATAGCGATGATATCTTCTCCGTAATAAAGATAATCTACCACTTTGAGGAAAACGGACATTATCCGTATATTATACGACTAAATCGACTAAGATTATTAATTTATGAGAAAGCAGAGACTATGTTTGAATTGTAAAAAGGAATTATTGGGGCGGGTCGATAAGAAGTTCTGTGATGTTTATTGTAAGAGTGCTCATCATTACAAACTGAGACAGGAGAACATGAGCTTCTATTCAGAAGTGGACCAGCAACTGAAATTGAACAGAAAGATCCTGAAGGTTTTTAATAAAGCTGGTAAAGCAACGGTACGATCTGAAGTTTTATTGGAGCAGGGATTTAACCCTGATTTCTTCACCCATTACTGGAAGACCAAAAAAGGTGAAGTTTATCTGTTTGTCTATGAATATGGCTTCTTAATGAAAAATGAAAGTGGAAAGAGGAAATTCATCCTGGTTGAATGGCAACCATACATGTCCCAGAAATAAAAATGATATTATTACTTATTTAAGAGCCACAAAAAGTGACACAGTATAAAAAAACCTGTAACTACTTGATTACAAGCTATGTTGTGGTTTCTTTCAGTGGTCCCGCCTTTTGACAGAAGTATTCAATCTTATGTTTCAGTCATTTTTCTTATACTGCTGGTGAAATAGTCCTGGGAAGAAAGGAAATCGAGGCTGTTCCTAAAATTCCAATCGGGGTAGGTGGTGGTGCCATCCCCAACTGACTATCAAGTTGTTGTTTCCGAATCAAGAAACCATCAGGCAGACGATGATGCATTTTATCACGTTTGTAAAGCCGGCAGAATTATCTGTAAAGAAGGTGGAGGATGACAGCAGTTGTTCCGTTTCGGCACAAGGCTTAATCAAAATACTTTAAAGCATCAATAGCCTTTTCTTCATCTCCTTTTCCTAAGTAGGCCATGAAATTTCTCTCTGTGTGGTGGCCGGTAATAGTTTTTAAGTGTGATAATGGAACTTCACCATAATAGTTGGTTGCAAAGCTCCTTCTGCCGATATGACTTGTCACCAGCTTCCACTTTTCATAAAAGTCTGATTTCTTTCTAAACTGTTTTTCGGCAACTTCTATTTTTTTGCTGCCCCAAACTTCTTCCTTTAGCCCTGCTTTCTTACATACCACTTTAATGTATTCGTTATACTTTGGATCAGGGAGAGGTTTGGGAAATTCCCCATTCCTTTTATCGAGAATCTCCCTGACCTGTTTGAGCAGAGGGATAGTCATAACCTTGCCTGTTTTCTTTTGGGTGAATTCCAGCAGAAACTTGTCATCTTTCTTCCTAATCATATCCTTGGTAAATCGCATAAAATCTGAAATCCTTTGCCCGGTAAAGCAGGAGATGATTAGCCAATCCCTGGCTATTTCCAGGTGCTCTTTCGTAAAGCTCTTTTTCTTAATTTTTTCCAGCTCCTCAAAAGTGAGGTATATCTTTTCTGATTCCTTTGTTTTTGTTTTGATCCTGTCTAATTGCCGACTTGTCTCCAAACCTTGGCTATAGGCGTGTCTTGCTACTGTTTTAGTAAACTTAATGGCTCTCGCGATGGTATTGTAGGCATATCCTTTTTCGAGCATATAAGCTTCAAAATCCCTCTTAAAATTCAGATCAATATCTTTCAACAAGATAGTGTGATCTAGGCTGTTCTGGAATTTCACCAGCATTTGCTTAATTACGTTTGACTTCTTTACAGTTGCCGGACTAACATGCTCTTTTCTTTCCTCAATATAGTCCTCCACGTAAGAGATAAGGTCTTCTGGCTTCTCCTTTACTTTTTTAGGATTATAGTATTCATTAATGGTTTTTTGAAGCCATTCTTTAGAGATCTTTTCAGGATCGGTAGAATTAAATGATTGCAAAATATGAGATTCAAATTTATTCAGCTCCTGGTTAATAGAATTCTGTTTTTCCTTGAGCTCCTGAATCCTGTTTAGTTCATCAATATCATTAGTTCTTTTAAAGCGTATTTGCAGATGTTCTTTTTCCCAATAGTGTCTCGATATCTCCAGCTTTGTTTTTCCTCCAAGTGAAAAATCTTTATAACCTTTAGGTAATTTTTGGTCAGTAATTCTGAAGAGCAATCTTAGGTTTAAGAAAGCTTTAGGTTTAGTAGAACGGTAGAGGAAATTTACGCTTGCCATGTCAGATATTTTGTACAGTCAAATGTAAATAATTTGTACGATAGTTGTACGGTTAAGCGCAAATAAATGCAAACGGCCTCAAACTGAACCAAAGATAGAATTAAGTAAAATTTCTGGTATGCCGCATAATTACTGATGTTGTAGCCACGTTTGTGGATTTTTTTAGATTTTCATCTTTGTGGTTGTGTGGTTCAGGTGGGACCACAGAGGAAATCCGTAAGCGCCTATAAACAAAGGTCTTGCGGATTTTTTTATGCCCTTGTACCGCCCAATGTGTGGCCGGAATTTGAATACCAACCTTAGATTTTCTTTTATTCTTCACAATTAAATTCTAACGTAATAAAAGAAGAATATCTTTATCCTCCAACAATGTCCCTCCCATTTACGGTTTCCCGTAAGCTGTATTAACAAAATTTTAATAGATTTACAGTAAAGGCATTGAAGCTTCCTTTATCTTGGGTAATACTATTATTATGGCATTATAAAGTTGGGATAAAACTAATTGTGTATAGTTATGACCAAACTAACCAAATGAAATATTTGTTAATAATTTGTACTGTTCTTCTCTTTTTGGCTTTAGCTGATTTGCCAATAGGTTATTATACATTCTTAAGAATTACTGTTACAATTGGAGCTGTTGCAGTTGTTATTTCAGAATTTGAAAATGGATTCAATTTTTGGGTAATTACTTATGGAATTCTTGTAATACTTTTCAACCCCTTTATTCCTGTTTATTTAAACGATAAAGATGTTTGGATACCAATTGACATAATAGCTGGTATTATTTTCTTAACTAAATCAATAACATATAAAACAAAAACAAATGAGTAATTCAGACAACGGAGGAGTATTAATCGGACTAATGTGGTTAGTGACAATCGGAATTTCAATCGGTTCAGGAGTAATGGCTTGGAATTGGATTGAGCCAGAAAGTTTTCTTGGTGCTATCGGATTTTTAATCGTATGGGCTATTTTAAGTAAAATAGGTCATTTTTTAGCAATGGGACTTGTTGCTATAATGGGAGGAATGGACTAAAATATTTAAACTTAAACACAAGATGGGACTACTTGGAAGACTAAAAAATCAGATGAATTCATCTGAGATGAAAAGTAAAAAAAGTCATATTAAAAATATGTATGCTATTGCATTGAGTGATGGTGAACTACATAACAATGAATTTGACTTCATTTTAAATACAGGAATTAATAAATTATACTTAGATGGAAGAACTGTACAGGAAATAATAAATCAAGCTCAGGATATTCCATTTTATATTCCGAACAGCCAAAATGAAAAAATCAGCCATTTAGAGGATTATGTAAAATTATCTATGATTGATGGTAACATAAACGACAACGAAATTACACTTTGCAAGAGGTTAGCAACCAGTTATGGCTTTCGTCCAGTTGTAATTGACAAAATGTTCAATATGTTTATTTCTGCAATGGCAGAAGGAATAGCAAAGGATATTGCTTTAGCTAATGCCCTTAGCGAACTCGTAGAATAACAACACGCAATTGGCTATAAGTAATTGCTTGTTCTAGCCTACTTAGGAAAGTCCGCAGGAATTTTCAACTTGGTGTGTACTTGTCAAGTTACGTGCGAACCCTTGCAACTACTCATAGCCGAGGCCGTTGTTCCCAATTAATAGGATGAATGGATCTACCAAAAATGTCATTAAAATTTAACAGAGAACTTCAAGTATTTCATAAAGAAAATCATGATAACTGTACAGTATGTGATAAGCCGTTTAAAAACAGTGACAGAACGCATTTGGAATATAATAAAAACAGAGATTTGGTACATTCATGTAATGATTACAATCTAAACAAACCGGTATTTCATTCAGATATGGCTAAAAAACCGTTGTATTAACTGGGCACAACATCGGGTCATCGCAAACAAAGAACTGAGTTAAAAATCACGTTCGCCAGCTCGCACTGTTTTTATACGGGACGTTAGGTAAAATTAAAAACAGACACCACTCAAATTATGATAATTAAAGAACTGCAATTGCTTTCAGAAGCTTTATGGGAAAGCATTAAAACAGACTTGAAATTTTTTGCACCAATACAAGTCTTCGTAAAAAAGCTTTCCGAAGTAGATTATACAGATTCAGAAAGTCTACAAGATATTAAAATGTATTCTGATAAGATTGAAGAGCTTAAGCGACAAGGTATTATTTACTTGATCTTTCAAAGTGGCACAAATCGAACCGGTATAGGTTCAACTAACAGCCGAAAGTGGCACAATTTGAACCGAAATGCCTGGCACTATCCGACCGAATCACTGGCATAAATTGTACCGTCCTGAAAAAACTTTTGTACCGTCATGAAAAAACTTTACAGGTTATACTGCATAATCCGCTGAAAGCGGACAGGCGTTCCGTTTCAAAACGGACACTTTTCTTCTAAAATTTTGGTTAAGTTAAT
>NZ_JBSYGG010000018.1:0-33634 GCF_054121475.1 Salegentibacter profundi | reverse complement strand
GGATCCAATGCTTCTTGTTTAGAAAGCAAAAATCAAACTATTATTTTAATTCACACACAACTTTTGAGATTGATCCAAAGTTATTTTGGATTGTCCAAAGTCCTATAAAAACAAAAAAACCACTTTTTCAAGTGGTTTTTTCTCTGTGTAGCGGGAACTGGACTCGAACCAGTGACCTTCGGGTTATGAGCTTGACACATTAGCACCACAAAATCACACAAAACCCAACACAATCAACTGTTTACAAGATATTTAATATTTTTTAAAACTAAATAAAACCATTTAAAATCAAATTATTCTGTACCTATTCTGTACCCCTTTTTTATTATTATGGTTATCTTAGTATAATCTTAAAAGGAGATATTATGGCAAGTATCAAAATTGTTCGACGAAGAAATAAACAAAAAAAAGACGGTACTGCTCCACTAGCACTAAGAATAAGCGAAAATTATAAAACAAATTATAAGTTTTTGGGGCAGTATCTTCTTGAAAAGGACTGGGATAGTGTTGCCGGGAAAGTCAAGAGAACCTATCCAAATCACAAAAAGCTAAACAACTTTTTGATGAAGAAGTTGACAGAAGCTAATGATCTATTTTTTGATTCTAAAGATGAAAGTATTACGCCAAAACAAGCTAAGCAAAAATTAAAAGGGCCAGGCGGATCTAAATCATTTTTTTTAGTTGCAGCTGAACGGGTTAAGCGTAAATACGATCGTGGAACTTTTTCAGTAGCCAAATCTGAGCTTTCTATATTGTATAACCTTGAAGAGTTTCTAAAACTTAAACCATCATCCCCCAAAAAGGTGGTCATTGAAGGAATAAAACGTAAAAGAAGAGATAGGGTAAGCAAGACACGTAAAGGTGAATACTCATTTATGGATGGGATAAATCATTTTAAGAAAAACAAAACTTTGAAATTTCGGGATATCGATCAGGCGTTTATAGAAAAATATAAAACTTTCTGTTCAGCTTATCTAAATCAGAAGTCGCGCACTATTACAAATCAATTAATTTTTATAAGAACACTTTTTAATATAGCTATTAAAGAGGGAATTGTTGCTCCTAAATTTTACCCGTTTGCAGGAGAAAAGGAGAAAATCCGTATTGGTTCTGGAAATAAAATCGGTCTCACTATTACGGAAATTGAAAAAATAGAATCCTTAAAGTTAGAACCTCAATCATCAATCTGGCACACGCACAATGTATGGCTGATTGCTTTTTACTTTGCTGGAATACGTATCTCTGATGCAGTTAAATTAAGGTGGTCAGACTTTAAGGACAATAGACTTTATTATGTGATGAATAAAAATGAAAAGCCCTTAAGTCTTAAAATTCCGGATAAAGCGAATACCATATTAAATTATTACAGAACGGACCAAACAGAAAATAACGGATATGTCTTTCCTTTTTTAAAAGATGCCAAATATAAAGATGAGGAAGATATTTTTAGAAAGACAAGAAATGCAACAAAGCTGTTTAATAAGTATTTGAAACGGATAGCCAGCCAATGCGAAATTGATAAGAATTTATCAAATCATATTGCTCGTCACAGTTTCGGAAATATTGCGGGAGATAAAATCCATCCTTTAATGCTACAGAAGCTTTACCGCCATAGCGATTTAAAAACCACACTGAATTACCAGTCCAATTTTATTCATAGAGATGCAGATGATGCTTTGGATAGTGTAATCAATTTTTGAATTCAATAATGATTATTGTTCTAAATTATTTTCGATTTTAAAAACTTGTAAATGGAAATAATATTCCTGTTATAAAAGATGAGGAGCTCGAGGATGAGAATTTATAAAAATGGATCTAAGATAACCCTGGTCTGGTAATAGCACTAACTTTCCATGAACAACTCCCTGAAAGTCTCCTCTATTTCACGAACCTCTTCTGCTTTGAGGTTGACAAATTCCTTTTCGAGAGCTCTTTTAGATAGTTTTCCCCCATTCTGTTCAAGGAATCTTACCAGGAGGGCTACCATTTTATCCGGCATTTCATATTCGTCATCCAACCATCTTTTAAAAGCATCATAAGCCGTGAGGTATTGAATTTCCTGAGGAATTATATTATCTATGGTGTCGTTTACGCAATCATATAAAAATTCCGTTTGCTTAGTAATGTCAAAAAAACGATAGTAATCCTGAGTATCGTTCATTACCTGGACATTGTTGTCGGGTGTTTGCGCCCAGTCAATATGATCTAGAAGTGGATGTGAATAATCTTCAAGAATCTTTCTATAGTCATCAATATGATCAAGAATAGAGGCTGAGACAGGAAATATTACCCCTTGTTGAGAAAATTTTTTCTTCGCCAGGAGATGATGGATTATATATCTATGAATCCGTCCGTTCCCGTCAACAAAGGGATGAATAAACACAAAACCAAAAGCAATTTTTGCGGCGGCCATGACTGCTGCAAAATCATTTTCAAGTAATAATTGATTTGTAGCAAGCAAGCCTTTTATTAGCTTAGGCAGATCATCAGGCTTTGCGGAAATATGATCTGGTATTGGTGCCCCAGTTGTCCTATCATGTTCTCCAATAAAGCCTCCCTTTTTCCTAAAGCCCATTTCTACGAATCGACTGTTTTCAATCACCACTTGCTGCAATCTCACGAATTCATCTTCTGAAAGATCTTTTGTCCCTGCCTGTCCTATCGCTTGGCCCCATCTTGCTGCACGTTTGCTTGGAGGGCTTTCTCCCTCTATGGTAAAAGAAGCTTTAGAATCCTTTAAAAGGAGAAACGACGAAGCTCTTTGTATGATATCCTTACGTATACCCTTTAAATATTCAGTTTTTTTCTTCTCTAAATCGGCCTGAGAGAATTCAAGTTTCGCAGTTCTACGAATTAATGGACAAAAATATGGAGTGCCTGGGAGGTTATTAATCACCAAATGACGTTTTGATTTTGTTCCATTTATAGCAAACTGGAGATTACTATCTATAGCGGGAACGTAACTTTTTTTAGTGAGGGCCTTCTTTTGAGGTATCTCTTTTTCCATAATCCATTCCAAAAAGAACCATATCCTCCGGCTATATTGTCCGGTAGGTTCAATATCCGTCAACTCATATAGTTCTTCTTCAGAAAAGTACCTCGTTAGTGCACTAAACACTAATAAATTCACCCCTTCATATTTTAAACTGAATACCAGGTGCTTATAAAGGGCTTCGATTCTGGAAAGTTTTTCATTATCTTCGGGCAAATAACTTGGTGGGAAGACCCGCCAGTCTTCCGTTTCAAAAGATTTGTTTTGATTACAGATCAAAGCCACGGGCTTTTGAATAGGAATATTAAGACCCAGCTTATCAATTATAGCCGCGTATCCTACGATGGTACCTTTTTCTGGTCGTTCTAGCCCGTGAAAAACAGGCGCATCAGAATAAAAATGGGCGGAAATTGGCATATAAAAATAAATTTGAGCGCAAGATAAATAAAAAATAGGTGCAGACACTAAAAAATGAGCGCAAAATAAAGGTGCCTATTAAAAATAGGCGCAATAAATTAACTTTGCCACAGAGCCCTTAAAAAATTCCAAAATATATTTTCCCTAGCGCTTTATTAATCCGAGTGGCTCTAAAACCCTAACCCATTACCATAGATAAAAAATTAACTATTTTATTAACGACATATTTTGTCGCTATTATTCATTTACTTTTCTTTATAGAATTGAGAAAATGAGCAGATCCAAATAATAGGCTTTACTATATTATGAATAAAAATGAAAAGCCCTTAAGTCTTAAAATTCCAGATAAAGCCAATACCCTATTAAATTATTACAGAAAGGGCCAAGCAGAAAATAACGGATATGTCTTTCCTTTCTTAAAAGGTGCCAATTATAACAATGAGGAAGATATTTTTAGAAAAACAAGAAATGCAACAAAGCTGTTTAATAAATATTTGAAACGGATTGCCAGCCAATGCGAAATTGATAAGAATTTATCAATTCATATTGTGCGTCACAGTTTCGGGAATATTGCGGGAGATAGAATCCATCCTTTTATGCTACAAAAGCTTCACCGGCATAGTGATTTAAAAACCACCCTGAATTACCAGGCCAACTTTATTCATAGGGATGCAGATGATGCACTGGACAGTGTAATCAATTTTTGAATTCAAGATCTTTTAAGGAAAATTATTTTCCCGGGTTTAGGATTTGTCTTTAATATTTTAGGACAAAAAAAGGGGAGTGTTATTTTACTTAGTTTGAAACTTGCGTTGATTATATTAACTTTTTCATTTGAATTTGAATTCGCGGTTGAATTTCTAGGAGATACAAAAGTTTGGTGTATTAATTCTAAAAGTTGGTGATAATCCCCCCAAAATTAAGACAGTAAGTTAAGTTCAAAAATAACCTTAATTTTACTGTATTATGAAACGAAGAGAATTCACCTCAAAGTTTAAAACAAAAGTAGTCCATGAAGCCTTGAAAGAGCGACAAACCGTCAAGGAACTAGCGCAAAAATTTGAGATCACTCCACAACAGATTAATACCTGGAAGCGAAATTTCCTAAAGGAGGCCGATACTGTTTTTTCAAAAGACGAATAATCAAAAAAATCAGAGAAAGAGGAAAAGAAAGACCAGCTTCTTAAAGTAATTGGGGAGCTTAAAGTGGAGAATGATTTTTTAAAAAACGCCTTGCGATAAAACCTTTAAAGGAGCGTAGAACAATGATAAGGAAGGGTCATTCAAAACTTAGCCTCCAGCGGAAATGTAAACTATTGCAAATCCACCGTAGCGGGCTTTATTATAAACCTCGAGGAGAAAGTAAACTCAATCTGGAACTTATGCGTTTGAAGGATGAACATTTTACCCATCACCCGTTTAAGGGCGCCAGTCGAATGAATACCTGGCTTACCCTGGACAAAGGATATCAGGTGAATAAAAAACGTATTGAGCGCCATTACTCTAGGGTGATGGGTCTCCAAGCGATTATGCCGGGGAAACATACTTCCAGACGTCACAAAGAACATAAGGTTTATCCTTATCTATTGAGGAACCTCACTGTAGATCGTCCCAATCAGGTTTGGGCAATCGACATTACCTACATTCCTATCCGGAAAGGTTTTATGTATCTGGTAGCCATTATTGACCTCCATAACCGCTTTGTGCTAAACTGGTCAATGTCCAATTCAATGGATACCCATTGGTGCAAGGAAACTGTCGAAGAAGCCATCGCTCTTCATGGTAAACCGGAGATCCTCCAAACTTTTTCTTCCAGTTGTAGACCGTGGCTTCGCTGATACCCATCTTGAAACACACCTCTGATAAACGCATACCAGTCTCCACCTATTTGATGGCAAAGACAATTTGCGACTCTGTAAATTTTGATCCTTTCATAAGCAAATAATCTAGTTAAAGTTAAATAATTATTTGCTCATAACCCTCTACTTTTAAATGGCCCAGTTTATTGGGAGGAGGTCAATTGAAATGGTAAATAAAAAGGGTGAAGTAATACCTAAAGACAAGAATGGAAAGCGAAGGCAAAAAGGTGAAAAGCGCAAAGTCAAAGGATCTTTTTCTAAATGGCAATTGATGAGCTCACACATGTGCAGGAGGTCATTCGTTACAAATACTTACGATAAATTACCAACTCCTCTAATAATGCAAATAACCGCTCATAGCACCGAAAAGTTGTTCCTCGGCTATATTGATATTGGTAAATTTTCAATAGATTATGCTCAACAAATTGCAGATTTTTACACTAAGGAAGCACAAAAGTAACTTTTCTTATTTGTATAGCAAAGAAGAAAAAATTTGTTTCCTTCCCGTTTTACTAAAAAACAAAGCTATCTCAATAGATTCTCCTCGAATTTTACTAAATTCTATTATCACAATCCTCAATGGCCTTTTTGAGAACCTTGAAAACAGTGGGGGAAGGATTGCTTAGCGGGTCATCCTCTTACTTTCCCTTTTCTCCCATACAATTAAATTTTCAATAAACCTATATGAACCAAATTTACCGGCTTAATTAGCTCTTTTCCTTCTAGAAATTCAGATCTTAATAATAACCAAGCTAAGAAATTATGGCCAATAATTTAAAAATCTTTACCTGATGCATCGGCTTTCTCATTAAGAATGGACAAAAGTTTTTTTATAAATTCTACCAAAGTAATTTTAGGTTCAATTTCCCATTCTTCAATACAAACCTCATAAATATTTTCAAACTTATTGAGAAATAAATCAATTTCCGGTTTTGTAAGATTAAGTTCTTCCAGGGTCCTTGATCTAATAAAAGAAAGATCATAGTAAATATCCAATTCATTTTCTAATAAGTCATACAACTTTTTCTCTTTTCCGAAATTGATTTTTTTCATCGCCATTAATTTTTTTTAACCTAATCACTAGGAGCAATCTTTTTTTAATTTCATCAATAATTTTTCCATAAATCTTTTCCCTTCCTCTGTAGTTATGGCGTGCATATAAAACAACAGTGATTCGTGCTGATATTGAGTTCTTGAGATCTTATCTGTATCCAGGAAGGGAGAATTATCGTAGGTCATGGCCATCTGGAAAAATAATTTTGAATATAATTGTGCATCAAAATCTTCCCGGTAAAGCCCCTGTTTCCGCCCCCTTTCAATATTGTGCATCAGGATTTCCGAAAGCTTTTCAGAAAAATAGAGCATGTGCTTATTGAAGATCTGGGGATAATACTTTACAAGCTGTCGCAGCATAATAGAATCGTTGGTCCTGGAAGCCTTTTCCATATCTTCGTCCCTGGCGAACATTCTTTCTACCGCATTATCAATAGTCTCATCCAGATTTCTCATTTTAGTGAGCACGACTTCTAATTTATATTCCAGCACCTCTTCCAAGAGAGCTTCCTTGTTCTGATATTTTTGATAAAGCGTCTTCTTGGATATCTTTAGTTCATGGGCAATATCGTCCATGGTTACAGTCTTCGCCCCATAATGGAGGAAAAGCTGCATGACCTTATCTAGTAATTCAGTATCTTTTTCCATAAACTTTCTGTTTTTTCAAAGATGAACCTCGATTCTTTCTGCTGAAGTTCAAAAAAAAGAGGCCGACCGCCAGAGAACGGTCAGCCTTTATTTCTTAATCAAATTCTACTTCCATCTCGGGGTGAATGTGCTCGTATTCGGCCACCATCAACTCCTCATAATTATTCTTTTCTGTCCTGGTGAACCTTTCTTCAAGACGAACAAAGATCATAAAGACCACCGGCACGATGACCAGTGTTAGGAACAGGGAAGATAATAATCCCCCAATGATCACAATGGCAAGCCCGTTACTCATCTCGGCAGCCGCCCCAGATGCCAGTGCAATTGGCAACATCCCAAAGACCATCGCAATAGTGGTCATAAGGATAGGTCGCAAACGTGCATGGTTTGCCTGGATCAATGCATCCCGGATCTTCTCTCCATGTGCGAGCCTATGGTTAGCAAAATCTACCAGTAAAATGGCATTTTTGGCTACCAGTCCAATAAGCATGATGACCCCCAGAATGGTGAAGATGTTCAAACTGTTATTAGTAAGTGCCAATGCCCAAAGCGCCCCGATAAACGACAGCGGAATGGAAAACAACACAATAAAAGGTTTCACAAAGTCATCGTACAGCACCACCATGATCATATACACGAGGATAATAGCTGCCAAAAGTGCAATCCCGAGGGTTCCAAAACCTTCGCTCTGGTTCTCCATGTTTCCACCCCAGGTCCATGCTACGCCTTTGGGTTTCTTAGCACTCTCTAACATTTCTTCCCACTCCTGAGCTACAGCACCTGTTGTCCTACCTACAGTTTGCGCCATAATGGTCACCGAAGGAGAACGGTCATAACGCTCGAGCAAAGAAGGTCCCGATTCATAGCTGATATCGGCGAACTGCGCAAGATTGATGCGCTGTCCTTGATTGTTCATGAACTGAATGTTCCTTACATCTTCAATATTGTTCCTGGATGCTTCATCAAAAATGATATTGATATCATATTCTGTGCTTCCTGTACGGAATTTATTGTCGTTATTTCCGCTGAAGGCGGTACGTAAAGTTTGTCCTACCATCGCAACGTTGAGCCCTAGAGAAGCCATTTTATCCCGGTCAACATTGACCGAAATTTCAGGATTTCCCTCTTCAACACTCAGGTCAATCTCGGTAGCTCCATCGATATTTCTCAAAATGCTTTCAGCAGTTTCGGCATAAGCCAGTGCATCTTCAAAACTGTCTCCAATTATAGTCATTTGCAACGGTGCCTGCTCTGCACCAATAATTCCTACAGGTACAGTCGTTACTTTTGCACCTACCAGCTCCTGCTCCAGGTCACGTTTCAGTTTAGCTGCAAAAACATTCGTTTTCTCATCCCTTTCAGATTTATCTACAAGAGTAACATTGATCTCAGACTTATTATTTGTAGCCTGTGCGCCTCCAAATCCTCCACTACTAGACTGGCCTACAGTGGTAATCATACGCTCCACTTCGGGTAGCTGAGAAAGGTAATTTTCAGTTTGCTGGGTGATGAAGTTGGTCTCCTCAATCGAAGCATCTTTATCTATTTCCAGTTGTACCAGGAATTCTCCCCTGTCGGTTCTCGGGAAGAAATCAGATCCTATATAGCCCATAGCTACAAGCGCAATGGAACTTACAAAGAGTACAAAAACCACAAGAAAAGTTTTGACCTTGTTGTCCAAAGACCAGTTAAGGATCTTTGTGACTTCTTCGGTAAACCAGTTAAGCCCGGCTTCAAACTTATGGATGATCTTTCCGAAGAAAGAGTCCCCGCTAATTAATTCCAGCTTGCCGTATCGTGAGAAAAGCCACGGCACCACAGTAAAGGAAACCAGCAAGGACAGCAAAGTAGCGATGATCACGGTCACACAGAACTGAGCGATAATATTGGCCACAAGTCCTGTACTCAATGCGATAGGAAGGAATACCACGACGATCACCAGGGTGATTGCAGTAACAGTAAATCCAATTTCACTCGCCCCGTCATAAGCCGCACGTACTTTGTTTTTCCCCATCTCCATGTGCCGGTGGATATTCTCAATAACAACAATGGCATCATCCACAAGAATACCAACCACTAAGGAAAGGGCCAATAAGCTCATAAGGTTCAAACTATATCCAAGCAGCAACATGCCAATAAAAGTCGCAATAAGCGAGGTAGGGATTGCCACCATAACGATAAGCGCGTTCCTGTAACTGTGCAGAAAGAAAAGCATCACAAATGCCACAAGGCCTACCGCAATCAAAAGGTCTTTGATCACAGAATTTGCAGCTGCAAGGGTAAAGGTGGAGCTATCATTTGCCAGCGTAAGCTCAACGCCCTGCTCAGCATACCGTTCTTCTATATCGGTCATTTTTTCCTGTACCAGCTCACTCACCGTTACTGCATTCGCATCGGTTTGTTTCTGAACCTGTAATAAAATGGTACTTTGACGGTCAATCCTTGCGATCTTTTCGGTCTCCTTTTGAGTATCCTGCACTTCAGCAACATCAGTTAAACGAATGTTTTGTCCGTTCTCGGAAGCGATCACCAGATTCCTTAGCTCATCAACAGACTGGAGTTTTCCGGAGAGGCGGATAAGCGTCGTATTTTCCCTTGTAGTAAGGTTTCCTGTTGGAAAATCGAGGTTAGAGGCACTAATGATCTGCTGTACCATCGGCACAGTGAGTCCATAGCCTTCAAGTTTGTTGGGATCAAGGTTTACCCTTATCTCCCGTTCCTGTCCACCCACCAGGGTTACCTGGGCTACTCCAGAAAGTCGGGAAAACTCAGGCTGAATCTTTTGATCGATAAGATCATAAAGTTCATTTTCTGAAAGATTTGCGGTCACCCCTAAACTTACCACAGGTAAATCTGAAAGGGAGAACTGCGAGAGCGAAGGCTCTTCGATATCTTCAGGTAAGTCTGAACGAATGGAGTTGATCTTACGCTGAGCTTCGTTTAACAGGAAATCAACATCTGCATCATTGTTGAACTCTATCGTCACTACAGATAAGCTCTCGAAAGATTTGGTCTGGATCTTCTTGATATTTTCCAGGGAAGAAACGGCGTCCTCTACTTTACGGGATACTGTATTCTCCACCTCGGCTGGTGATGCACCGGGATAAATAGTCATCACGGTCACCACTTTTATTTCCATTTTTGGAATCAGTTCATAATTGAGCTGACTATAGCTGAAAAGTCCGCCAATGATCAGTAATGCTAGCATTACGATCACCAGGCTAGGCCTTTTTATAGATACTTCTACTAACTTCATTGTCTTACTTTAGAATTTTTACCGCCGTATTATCGGTAAGGTTAATCTGTCCACTGGTCACTACCACATTTCCTTCACTGAGACCCGCAGTTACTTCCACTTTATTCCCGTAGTTCACCCCTGTCTGGATCTGCTTAAGTACCGCGTTGCCGTTTTCGACAACAAAAATCAGGTTGTCACTCACGCTACCTACAAAGGCTTCTCTTGGGATGGTAAGAACATTATCCATTCCCGATTGATTGAATACTGCAGTTGCGTACATCCCGGCCCTTCTTTGACCTTTTTCGTTACTCACTGTGATCTCCACAGGGAATTTTAATGCTCCGTTAGAAGCAGGAGCAATGAAGGTGATCTTTCCGCTAATGGTATCTTTGGTCACGCTGGGTACCACCTCAACAGTGTCGCCTACTTCAAGGCGGCTTACAACTGCCTCATCTACTTCCACCCTCAATTTGAGGGAGGAGATATTCACTACTTCAGTAATAGGGGTGCCAGGAGCTACAACCATTCCCAGTTCCACCATTTTCTTGTTTACAATACCACTTACTTTAGATCGTACACTGGTATCTCCCGAGCTAAGGCTGGCAGAGTCAAATTGCGCTCTTGCATTCTGAACCTGCAAACGTGCCTGGTCGAGCTGTACTGCGGTAACGCCGCCGGTTTCGAAAGCTGCTTCATATCTTTCAAGAGTAGAAATGGCGTTATCAAGATTTGCTTTTGCATTATTCAGATTCACGTTGATCTTATCTCCGGAAAGTTTTGCAATCACCTGGCCGGCTTTTACTTCATCCCCTTCTTCCACGTAAATAGCCACTACCTGTCCGCCCATTTCTGCTGAAATATTTGCGCGGGTTTCGGGCTGGAAGGTTCCGTTAACGGTAAATTGTCCGCTGATGCTTTCCTCTTTTGCAGGCGCAGTTCTCACAGCGATATTAGTATTCTCCTGTGCCACAATGCTGAGTTCTGCTTCGTTTTTACTTTTATTATTCTGAAGGATCAGAAAAAAGATAGCAGCAACAGCTATTAAAGCGACGATTGTTATTATAGATTTCTTTTTCATTTTATAGTGAATTATTAATAAGCGTTTCTAATTTTCCCTGTGACCTTAAGAGTTGCACTTCTGCAAGTTTGTAATCAAGTTGGGCATTGGTGAGATTATTCATTGCTGCGGAAAGATCCCTTTCTGCATCGAGCATATCATTTAAGCTAGCCAATCCAAGTCCATAGTTGTTTTGTGTGTCTTCCAGCACTTCCCTGGCGAGCGCCACGTTTTCCTGCTGGGCCTGAATGGTAAGCAGACTGTTCTCCAGCTGTGCAACCGCGTTGGCATGAGCAAGATCCAATGCCAGCTGAGTTTCCTGAAGATCCTGCTGCGCTTTTTCGATATCGATCTGGTCTTGTTTGACTCTCGCCCGTGTGGCTCCGCCGTTAAAGATGGGAATGTTTATATTAACACCTACCGCTGCAAGGTCAGACCAGTATACTCCTTTATCTTCGCCATTCCCTACCGGAAAAACATCTCCCTGGCCCAACCAGCCGTAGTTGGCAAAAAGTGAAAGGGAAGGATAATATTCGGCCAGGCTGGCTTTTTTCTGCCAGTTAAGCAACTCTATCTGCTTGTTCAATAGCTGTAGTTCTGTTCTTTCAACAGAACCGGTATTGGTTTCGGGTAAGATGGCAGGTGCAAAAGTTTGCTCCGGAAGCCTTATTTCCTGAACTATAGGCATTCCAATCATGAACTTGAGCGCATTTTCGCTAAGTTCAACGCTATTGATCACCTGTTGCCTGTTTGCACGTAGATTGTTAAGCACCACAGTGCTGCGGTCAAAATCGATCTTTTTGGCAAGGCCGTTGTCAAAAAGGCCTTTTACAATCTTTACTGTTTGCTCGGTAAGTTCCAGATTGATTTGAATATTTTCCAGCATTTCCTGGGCCTGGTATACCTGATAATAAGCTGTAGCCACTCTTTCAATGATCTCTTCATTGGTAAGCTGCGCGTTAAGCTGATAGAATTCCTTGGTAGATTTTGCAGCCTTAAGTCCGGTGAACACCTGTTGATTGAACAGCGCCTGTGTGAGCTGAGCATTCGCATTTGAAGTCCATTCTTTTCCGAAAGCCACGGCTATATCTTCCCCCGGTAATCCAAAGATTTCCCCGGGCAAAACATTCTCCTGTAAAAGGGGATTATACGTTGAATTTGTATTTGCTGAAAGATTTGGTAAAGCATTCGCCCTCACTTCGGCGATTTGTGCATCGGCTTTCCTGATGTCTAAACGGGCTTTTTCAGCTTCTGCCTTGTGTTCCAAGGCATAAGCCACCGCCTCATTTAGATCCAGCTGTACAGGATCTTGGGCAAAGGCAAAGAGAGGTGTGAAAAATAAGCCAATCAGTATTTTCTTCATTTCAATTATGGTTTTATTTCTATGATCTTGTAAATCGGATGCAAAGATACTTCCAAAAAAACTAAAAAACTAAAAAAGTATCCTAGTTTTTAAATACCCAATATTTCGCACAAGTAAATTAACTCCAGCTGATATTTTTTTTCATTAAGTCTACACTCCAGTAATTACAAAAACAGAAGTTATGGACTTGCAACAAAAAACACGACTTTAAGTTGAGTGACTATGCTGCTAGTTTTTGGTTATACATATCTATTTCAAATTCTTTAATGGTTCTGTTACCTAAATAAGAATGTCTTCTTCTGGTATTGTACCAGGTTTCTATCCATTGAAAGATGGATAACTCTGCCTGCGACCTAAGCTTGTATTTATGCCAATATACCCACTCTACTTTTAGAGATTCAAAAAAAACTCTGCTACGGCATTGTCCCAGCAATTTCCTTTTCGGCTCATCAATTGTTCTACTAGGCCATTATAACTTTTAAGCAGGTTAGTAAATCTTTGACTGGCATATTGAATACCCCGGTCTGAATGGAAAATCAAGGGTTGCTTGAATGTTGTATTTTTAATAGCCATCTGCCAAGCTTTTATAACAGTATCCTCGGTGTTTAGCATATCACTTAAAGCCCATCCCACAATTTTTCTATTAAATAGATCTATAATTACCGTTAGGTAACTCTAACCTTGCTTGGTCTGAACATACGTAATATCGCTTACCCATATTTGATTAGCACGACTACTTTAAAGCATTGGTGCAACAAGTTTGGTGCTGTGGGGTATTTATGATTACTAGTGGTGGTCGTTCTAAACTTGCGCTTTCTCTTGGCGTATAAATAATTTGCCTTCATTATACGGGCTACGCGCGATTTGGAGACCTTAAAACCTATGGCTTCTAATTCAGCTTTTATTCTTGGGGATCCATAACTCTGGTGACTATCTTCAAATTTATCTTTGATTAGTGAAGAAAGCTTCTGATTTTCTTTCCAAAGGTTGCAGGATCCAGATTTCAACCAATGGTAATAACCACTTTTACTTACTGCTAATAGTGTGCACATCTTCTCAACAGAAAATTTCATACGATGCTGTTTTATGAACCTGTATTTTTCTTGTCGCTCGCGGAAAAGATGCCAATGGCCTTTTTTAAGATATCAGGTTCTAACTCGGCTTCTTTTAGCTATTTCTTTAAACGGGCTATCTCCTTTTGCGCTTCGGTCATCTTAGGATTACGGCGACCGGGAAAACTGTTCTTTCCGTAATTCTTTTGCTCTTTACGCCAACGGTAAACACAGCAGGTAGAATATCCAGATCCTCACAAACCTGAGCTACACTCCCTTTGGCATAACTTAATTCTACTGCTTTTTGTTTAAACTCTAAAGTGTAATGTTTGGCTTTACGTCTCATAATTGCTAAATTAAGAACTAACAATAATATTTATTCAACTTGGTATCTAGTCTAATGTAGTAATTCCACAATATCCCATTAATAATTAGCGAACCACACAACAGGATCAAAGCCCAGCCTGGATAGGCTTTTGCATTTTACAGGTATATTTTAAGATCTTGCATTTCTTTGGAATGATACTCCAGGACTTCCTTCACCTTTTCCTCGTGCTTTTTAAATTGCAGTTCGGTAGCCCTGTTATCTATACCTAACTTTCTGCTGTTGAATTTTCTCTAGTTTCTCCACCGTCTTTTCAAATTGGCTGATCTCTGCAACTAGCAATTCACTAAGTTGTTCTAATTTTGCCATAATTTTGATTTAGAAACCCATGCCGGCATCCATACCTTCTGAGATTGTTTTCTTAATTATTTGTTTTGCTATAGCTTTAACCATCCCGGTAGAAAGCTCTACCGTTTTCCCGACCAGGTTTAGCTGAGTGTTTTCTTTAAGGAAGCTGGACATACTTTTCTCTGAAGCCAGGCTTTTTCCAATATTACCACCGATCATCGAGCTGTGTACCTCACTTTAACCCCGTTGGTTCCATTAGAACGGAGATTAAGAGACGACACGACCTAACGATGAAGCAGTTTAAGCCACGTACGTTTCCCGGCTATATTAAAGCAATGCAATCACAAAGGAGAGCGTATTCTTCTCACAATTCTGATTTAGCTGAAGGCAAAAGCCAACGATTGATAAGCAAAGAACTTGGAATCAGCAGAAAAACTGTAAAAAAGTACATTACTGAATTTGAAGCCCGATTACAGTCAGGCTCGCCTCCTCAAGAGGCCATTACGAAGTATTTGTCAAATCCGCCAGTCTACCATCGAGAGAAGCGTGAAAAATTAAAACTCACTGTAGAAGCACAGCAGGCTATCGATGAGCTGTTGGCAGCCAATGAAGAGAAAAGGCTGCAGAGACTTCGAAAGCAATTTCTTAAAAAATGTGATATTCACCTTCTGCTGCAAGAGCAAGGTATTGATATTGGCTACACTACCGTCTGCAATTACATTAAAGAAAAACAAGGGAAGACAGCGCCCAAAGAAGCCTATATACGCCAGGAGTATATTCCGGGAGCGGTCTGTGAATTTGACTGGGGAGAAATCAAGCTTTATATAGGCGGAAACCTACTTCGCTTTCAGCTGGCTGTTTTTACAGCCACTTACAGTAACTATCGTTTTTCTACTATTTATCAGCGTCAGGATACCCTGGCCTATATGGAATCCCACGTAAGTTTTTTCGAACACTTGCAAGGGGTCGTCTATAAGGAAATGGTCTATGATAATATGTGGGTAGCAGTATCCAAATTCATAGGACCCCACGAAAAAGAACCCACACGCGCCTTGTTGCAACTGCGTGGCCACTATCATTTTAGCCATCGTTTTTGCAATAGCTATCGCGGTAATGAAAAGGGTCATGTGGAACGCAGCGTCGAATATATCCGGGGTAAGAGCTTCGCAGTGAAATGCCTCTACACGGATGTGGAAGAGGCCACAGCCTGGCTTCATACTAAAATAGCAGCCCTGGATAATACCAGGGAAAAACTCACCGGAAAGACGGCCAATGAACTACTTGGTGAGGAAAGGGCCGCTCTGCTAGTGCTCCCCACTAGACTGCTCTGCTCAGACCAGTTTCAGCTTAGAGTAGATAAATACGCTACGGTAAGCTACATAACCAACCGGTACTCGGTACCCGATCATTTAGTAGGCGAATCTGTTCAGGTTAAAATTATGAGCAACGAGCTATGGTTTTACCATAACGATCACAAAGTGGTCCCTCACCACCGAAGTTATCACCTACACGAGTGGATTTTTAAAATCGATCACTACCTCGATACCTTTAAACGTATACCTGGAGCCCTGGCAGGGAGTATGGCCCTAGCAAGCTCCAGGTATTTAAAAGAGGTTTATGAAGCCCATTTTATGGGAGAGTCCCGTAACTTTATTGATCTACTGGATTATTGCCGGCAACATGCCATCACGAATGAAAAGCTAGAACAAGCAGTAAAGCAGCTGACCACGGAAAAAAATAAAAGCCCTCTTAGGAAACAAGCAGGATCATTTTGAACCCCTTAAATGGACCCAAACTACAGCGATGGCTAAATCACAACCTTAACAATTATCGAGATTAACAAATTAAGAACATTATGGATAAAACGATCAACGAGCGTATTGTGAGCTACAGTAAAGAATTATGACTTCCCATATTTAGAAGGGATTTTATGGTATTGGCAAAAGAGGCTGCCAGCAGCGCCTGGACTATGAAAACTTCCTTTTACAACTTATGGAACGGGAATATAAAGGACGCTTAGAGAACCGTAAGAAATCCCATATCCGACAAGCGAACTTCCTCAAAAATGTATTTAAATGATTTAAAGCGGGATCAATTACCGCCCAGCGCCATGGAAAAACTTCCTTTACTGGAACGTCTTGATTTTATAGAATCCGGACAGAATATAGTATTGGCCGGGAATTCTGGCACCGGTAAAACCAATATAGCCATAGGCCTTGGCCTGAAAGCCTGCCTGCAAGGTTATAAAGTATTATTTACCACAGTACATAAACTATTAACCCAAATACGGGAATCGCACTCCCAGCGCAACTTAAAAGTAACAGAGGCACGCTTTGAGAATTATGATCTGGTCATCTGTGATGAATTTGGCTACGTCTCCTTTGATAAGGAAGGATCCGAACTCCTGTTCAACCATCTCTCTTTACGAGCCGGACGTAAATCAACCATAATCACTACCAATCTCGGTTTTGAACGCTGGGAGGAGATTTTCGGTGACCCTGTACTAACAGCTGCCTTAGTAGATAGGCTAACCCATAAAGCACATCTTATAAATATGAACGGAGAATCTTACCGCTTAAAAGAAACCAAACAAATGATGAACAAATGAAAAACCGAAAAAATGATACCGTCTTAAGTTTAAATTCTCTAAATTTTGATAGTTAAATCAGAAAGAACAAAAGAGTGGAGTAAGGTTGCCAACTGTGAAGTTGGGACTGAAGGAAGCGGAACTACAAACCCTGGTACTGACGAACAGGAACCGGATATGAGGCTATAAGATTGGATGAGCAACCTATAAGAAAATGGGATACATTTAAGTCAAAACTTAAAATATTCCAAGAAGACAATTCCTGCAAGCTTTGAAGAGCGTATCCACAGAATCAACTTATTGCTCAGGGGCTGGATAAATTACTTTAAACCGGCATCTATTCAAGGAAAGCTTAAAAAGCTGGAAGAATGGCTAAGGAATCGTTTACGGTATTGCATCTGGCATCAATGGAAAAAGCCCGAGAGGAAGAGGAAAAACCTTATTCGCTTGGGAATTATTCCAGATCAAGCCTATGCCTGGAGTCGTACCCGAATGGGTGGCTGGGCGGTAGCTCAAAGTCCCATTTTGCGTACCACCATTACCATAAAACGTTTAAAAATGAAAGGCTATGTTAGTTTAATCGAATACTACAATCGATGAGTTTCATTATCGAACCGCCATATACGAGACCCGTACGTACGGTGGTGTGAGAGACGCATTCCGTCAATTAACGGAGGAGCCGTCTACTCGATTGGCAATTGGCTTTTTCTATTTTATTCAAAAAATATTTTACGTTTCTCAGTATTAAATGAATTTTATTAATAATTACAGAAGTCTTGTTAATACAATATTAGTTAGATTTTAATTTCAAGTCATTTTTACTTTTCTGTTAAATTATTTTTGGAAAAAAAATTATAAACACCTTTTCCTTCTGCAATTAGCTGGTCATTTTGGAAGGTTTTCATTTTCGTTACAAGTATTCTATTTCCAAACCTAACAATTTTACCTTCTACAATTATTGATGATGCTTCTGCTCCTTTCAGATAATCTACTCTTATATCAATTGTTGATAACTTGTCCTCAAAAGAGTTGAAGTGAGTTCCGCCCGCAATTCCTCCAACAGAATCCATTATTGTTGCAATAATTCCTCCGTGCCATCTGTTTCTCCTAAAATCTCCGACTACTTCATCTTTAAAGGGAACACTAACCCTAACAAATCCTTTTTCGAGAACTAATAACTTCAGTCCTAAAAATTTATGAATTGGAATATCTTGTTCAATTACTTGTTTAAAAAATTCAAGGTTTTGTTCTGTCATTTCTTTCTAATTTATATTTTTTCACATCGCTCCAAAATTCTACCTTCATTTAGTATTTATATAAGTTGTTGTTTCCCTTTTTTAATTTTAATTGTCCATAATTAGTTCAAAAAACAAGTATATGAGCAAAATAACAATAAATTTTCTTTTCAGGATTCTATAATAAAACTACGCTCACTAAAAGCTGGAATAGTTGGCTCACCTTCGAAAAAATATTTAATTTCATCACGCTGATCCATAAGGCCCAAACTGTAAAGTACAGGCACGTAGTGATCGGGCGTAGGTGCGGCTAATTTTCCTAACTTATGACTGTTTTGGTGATTAATGAGATTGGAAAAATTTCGGGAATCAATCTGTTGTTTGATCCAAGCATCGTATTCTGCCTCCCAGCCATAAGGAGTCGTATTGTTTGTACGCATTTTTTGCATTGCCAATGGCAAATTATGGATAAGTGCACCGCTACCAATTATTAACACCCCTTTGTTTCGCAATGATTTGAGTTGTTTTCCTAACTCATAATGATATTCGGGTTTGGCGTAATAGTCAATACTTAGCTGGAAAACTGGAATATTGGCATCTGGAAATAAGTGCATAAGCATTGGCCACGCACCGTGGTCTAATCCCCAATCGGTTGTTTCGGAAACGGAAGGAACAATTTTCTTTACTTCGCGAGCAATTTCGGGAGAACCTTTGGCACTGTAATACACTTTGTAGTATTCATCGGGAAAACCATAGTAGTCGTAAATCTGTTTTTGATCAGTAGAAACATTTACGAATGTGCCTTTAGTACACCAATGTGCTGATACAACCAGTGCCGCTTTTACTTCATATCTTTTTTGTAGATTAATTCCTAAATCATAAAGCTTTTGCCAAAATTCCCTGTCACTTCTTGAAACAGGAATATCCATAGGGTTTCCGTGAGAGGTAAACAGTATCGGCATTTTATTGCTTTGTGTGGGTAAAGCATCGGTAAATGCCTTTAGTTCATTTAATGTAGCCATACCTATTATTGTTGCTGATGTGTTTTTTATGAATTTTCTTCTTTCCATTTAACTGATTTTAAGGGCCATTATTCTTGTCATTTAAATAGTCCCGCTTCAATTTTTTTTTAACAAGCGGAATTACTTTTGTGGCATAAACCCTAATTGCCTCTTTAACTATATCGTGAGGCATAGTTGCCAAAGGCATCTGAATGATAAACCTGTCAATGTTCAAGTGTTTAATTAGCAGCATAATTTTGTCAGCGACTTCTTCGGGGTCACCTACAAATAATCCTTGTCCTGCTGAGCGAGCGTAATCAAAGTCGCCTCGGGTGTAAGGTGGAAAACCACGTTCTCCCAATAAGTGATTTCTGTAATACTGTATGTATGGAAAAAATGTGTCAGCTGTTTCTTTGCTGTTGTTAAGCACAAAACCGTGTGCTTGAACACTAAATTTTAAGTGCTCCGAATCGTGTCCACTTTCTTGTGCTACTGCGCGATACAATTTTGCGTAATTACTGAAATCAGCAATATTGCCACCCAACATAGCCAAAACCACTGGAAGTCTCAGTTTTGCTGCTTTTATGACGGTACGTCGTGAGCCGCCTAAGGCCATAGATATGTTCAAAGGCTTTTCGGTACGTGGATAAACGCCTAAGTGGTCAATCGGGCTTCTTGTCTTTCCGTTCCAGCTAACAAATTCGTTATCTCTTGCTTTAAGTAACAAATCAAGTCGTTCATCAAACAATAAATCGTATTGATTGAGGTCGAAACCAAACAGAGGAAATGATTCGGTAAATGCCCCACGCCCAACCAGCAATTCTACTCGTCCATTACTAATGGCATCAATTGTAGCAAAGTCTTGATACACACGAATAGGGTCGCTGGTAGATAAAACGGTAACAGCACTACCCAAAGTAATGTGATTTGTTTTTTCCGCAGCTGCAGCCAAGACGATGGCGGGCGATGAAACGGCAAATTCCTTACGATGATGCTCGCCTACGCCATAAAAGTCAATGCCTAACTCGTCCGATAAAAGAATGTCATCAACCACTTCTCGAATTCGCTCTGCATGTGAAATAGTTACACCCGTATGTGGGTCGGGCATAACATCTGCAAAGGTGGAAATGCCAAATTCAATTTTCTTTTTCATACATTACTAATTACTCAAATAAGGTAACTTACTTTTAAGCCTATAAAGTTTTCCAATCATTTCTTGAAAAGAATATCCATCAAATTTCTATTTTCTATTGTTGAGTCATACTAATAGGTTGAACTCAAACTACAATATGTTTACTGTGAGAAGAACTTTTATTTTTTAAATTTTGACAAAAGAAATTCTTTAACTGTAGTGGGTTTACGGCCGAGCAGTTGTGTTAAATCAGTAGTAAAAACATTCATAGTATCGGCTGCAAAAGCAACTGCAAATGCTGTAAACATACGTGCGTAATCCTCCGGAACTCCATGTTCCATTAAGGTTTGTTGATAAGCGTCCGGTTCGGGAGAAACATAATTGATTGCAACTCCGGCAATTTCAGAAATGTACTCAGCAATTTCCACAAACGACACCGGTTGTTCGATACCGATGTTGTATGTTTTATTTTCGTGACCGCCCGTAGTTAAAACATTAGCAAGTGCCTCAGCAACTTCGTTACGCAGTACAAAATTTATTTTTCCATCACCTGCCGGAACAAAAATGGTTTTGGTTTCCAATACCTGTTCACCCACATAATCCATCAACATATCCATATAAAAACCGTTTGCAAAAATGGTATAAGTAATGCCGGATTCTTTAAGGTATTTTTCTGTTTTCACATGATCTTCGGCTATAAACCAAAGCGGAGATGTGGGGTCTTCATGGGTTCTCATAAAACCGGTATAGATGATATGCTTCACACCATTTTCTTTTGCTGCTTTAATTGCATTGATGTGCTGAACCGCTCTGCTTTTGGTCATTTCGCTTGAAGAAATTAAAAGCATCGTTTCTATACCTTGCATTGCAGTGCGTAAGGAATCAAAATCATCATAGTTGCCTATTTTGACATCTATACCTTTAGATTTTAATTCTGCTGCCTTAGCTTCATCTCTAGCCAATGCTGAAATTTGATTTGCTGCAATTCCTTTTTGTAAGAGAAAGTTAATAGTTGACTTTCCTAACTGTCCTGTTGCTCCTGTAATAAACATTTTACTCATAATTCATTTTATTTTTTTAATGATTTATTTCGTTAACGATATAAAGATACTTAATTTGCTATACATTAGTAACTACCATACCAGAGTATATCACTATACTTTAGTATAGTATAAGCAAATACAATATAAAATGAGCAGAATATCACAGTTAGAAAGGGTAAAGAAGTGTTCAGGGGAGTTTGTATTAGCCATAAATGACACCATGAATGTGTTGAACGGAAAATGGAAATTGCCGATAATAGGTTCTTTGCTCTTTGGTAAAAAACGCTTCAAGGAATTGGAAAGGGAAATTCCTAAGATTACGCCCCGTATGCTTTCCAAAGAGTTGAAAGACCTGGAAGTCAATGGGATTGTAATCCGCACGGTTTACGACACCATTCCTGTTAAGGTAGAGTATGAACTGACAAAATCGGGAAACCACCTCAATACGGTTTTGGATGCTATGATAGAATGGGGCTTGCAACACCGAAAAATGGTTTTCGGAAAAAAGGAGTAAGTTGCGAAAGCTGTCAGGGTTTAACAAAGCGTTGGGCTTTTTTAATTTTTTTCAGTGTCGGCAGATCGGGTCGGGTGTTTGTCAGTCAGAGGTCGGTCGGTTGGATTTTACGGGGTCGTCCTGCTTTTTCTTTTCAATAGCCTCTTTTTTTAATCGTTTTTCATTTTCAACTTTCCATTTTCGTTCCTCCTTGGACTTCCTTTCTAAATATTCGATGATTAAAGGTAATTTTTCAGCAAGTGTATTATTAGCAGTTTCCTGCCATTCTTTTTTACGAGAATATTCTCCTGTAATGAGACTTAAAAGTCATAGACACTAATTTGCTTGATCTATAACCAGACTTTTCAATATCATAAACTCTCTTTGATCGCTCACGCATCCGGATGGTAATTTCAATCCCCTCAATCACTATGTAGGCCCGCTCATAACAGAATAAAAAATAATAGCCTCTTGCTTTCATCACCTTAATAAAAGTATCTAAAAAACAAAGAGCTCTCTTATATGGCTTTTTTGAGGCACTAACCCAAATTCTTCCGTAATCATACCTTTTGCTGTAATCTCTAATATTATTCACAATTGGGTGTTTCCTCGGATTATCAGAAAACATTTCCTGGATAATTGGATCAGGATTTTTTGGTAATCGTTTGGGAACTTCTAAATCGTATGACTTGGAATCAGGATCTATAGTTTTAAGTTTTATGGCTGTTTTAGTTTTTTTGAATTTCCTTTGGTCCTTACTACCAAGTGAATTTTTCCGGCATTATAAGAGGTTTTAGGAAGTGCTAGACGGTTTCCACTAACAAAATCTTCTTCACTTGGTATCAATAGCAATGAGTGTAAAACCCGTTCAGCCCATTCCCACTACATTTCGCAAAAGCTTCATTTCGGGAAAAGCGCTTCTCTCAAAAGATCTTGGACACCATCGAATAAATTTCGACTTCCATTCCGCTAACCCGATGAAAAAATCGGAGCGCTTCACTCCAGCTCGAAATTTATTCAATGAAGTCCGCCTGATTGAATTTCAAACCGTAGGTTTTATTTCCGAAGAAAAATAGTGGTATTTCTCAATCCTTAATTAAACGTCGTCCTAACAGCCATTCCCTTTTGTGACGCATAAAAACAACATCCTTTCCTGGACAGCGGCATAAAGCCGTTCCGGCTTCGCCTACTCTTTTTATACGCTTTACCAAGCCAGGATGTTGTAAAATAAAAGCATCAAAAAAGGTAATGTGACGGCTCTATAGGAAGTAAATCAGCAAGGAAGAGGAAGTATCAATCCAAAACCTAAAAAGACCGTTCTAGTCTGTGGTTAAAAACCAAAAAAAGGAAAATGCTCTGGATATAATAAGTAAATCATTTAAAAATTAGGTCAATGAGTGAGTTAGGTAAAAGAATGGAATAGGATTTTTCAATTTAAGTGTGGAAATTTTGAGTGCTTTTTTGGGATCTAAAATCGAAAATCTGCCGTCGTATTTTTTTCATTTTAAAAAAATTGAGGGTTTTTATATCAAATCAAACTAATAGATACCAGATTAAATGAATAATAAATTTTATTTGAATTGTTATAATTAGTATCTTAAAGTGGTGATCTTCTGTTGATTCCTAAACCTGAGATCACACTGATTTGACTTTCACTAAATAGGTATACCCATAAAAAATTTTAAAGGGTTTTTTAATTCCCTTAAAGAAATGCAGTTGGTGCAAACCAACTTGTATGAAATTTCGTCCCGCCTGCGGGACGAAATCGAATAGCAAGAGGGTAACACGTTTCACGGTGTTATTCGATTTCGATTTTAGTAAAAGCCTGATTTTACAGGGCTTTTTAAAATTGAAACTTTAAAAAATATCCACCCTTCTGGATATACCCCACTGGAAGGCTCTGTAAAATCAATGATGGCTGTAGCCAGCAAGTATTAAAATAGTATCCATTATGTCAAAATCAAGGCTGCAATTAAAAGCAAATACAGCAAAGAGGTTCCGGGAGTTTTCTAAAAAGAACAATAGTAACCAATCCGAAACTTTAGACCTGATTCTGGACTTTTTTGAGAAAAATAACCTCTCCCCTTTTGAGACCTTAGTGCCTTCAAAAGTAAGCCTGGAACAGCTTATTAAAAAAAGAATTGATGCCGTAATTGCCATTCTCAAAAATATTGAAAAGACCCAGACCAAACCAGGTTTGTTAATGCTTGAATTACTATTGGAAGGGCGTTCGGTTCCAAAAGTGGAAGTTGGCAAAAAGGAAAAAAATTCCACCTCCAAAGAAAAAAGCCTGGAACAATTGAAATTAGAAATCACTCGACTTCAGGATTTAGTAGAAGCAACAAATAAAGATTTGGAGTACCTACTACGAAATGTGGAAATAAAGGGTAACACCTTTGGGGCGGATTATCTAAAGTTAAATATCCCTCGGTCAGAGTTAGAACGAATTAAAATAGCTATAAAACATAAGACCTAAATGTATATCACCATCTCTCCTCAAAAATTAGGTGCCGCCTTTTCACAAAGTGCAGGAGATTTTGTGACATATCTGGAAAAAGAAAATCAGGGAAAAAGCCCGTCGGAAAAGGAATATTTTTTTAATCAATATGAGGATAAAATACGCCCGTATGAGGTAATTAAAAAGATCGATGGGAATACAGCGAAGTTAAAACTCAAAGAACCCAAATATTATTCTATCACCATAAACCCCAGCCAGTACGAATTAAAACATATTCATAATAATCCTGAAAAACTCCGGGCTTTTGTCCGTAAAGCTATGAAGGAATATGCCACTTCTTTTAACCGGGAGATCCAAGGGAGGCCCATCAATGTTGATGACATTAAATACTTCGCCAAAATTGAACATGAGCGATCCTATAAAAGTTATGATGTAGCTATTCGGGAAAATAAACCCTACAGTAAGCAGATTGCCAAATTGCGAAATGAACTTGGAAAGGTAGAACGTGGCGAAATACCCGGAAACACCCGGCAACTTAAAAATGAAATTCAAAAGCTGGTCCGAGATGCTCCCTATAAGATTCGAGGACAGGTAGTGGAACCAGGAATGAAAAAAGAAGGACTGCAAAGCCATATCCATATCATTGTAAGCCGAAAAGATGCTTCAAATACCTACAGCCTTTCCCCGGGCAGCAAATACAAAGCTTCAGAAGTGAAGATGCATGGCAAAATCGTAAAGCGGGGTTTTGAGCGAGATCGGTTTTTTCAGAATTCTGAAAGAGCTTTTGACAAGATGTTCCAGTACAACCGGAATTACGTGGAAAGCTATTCCGCCAGAAAAATGCTAAGTAAGGATCCAAAACAATATTTTCTGTCCTTAAGAAACCTGGGGATCAATGAGAAAAAGATCGCTTTTAAAATGATCCGACAAACCGGGCTGCAGCTGCCTGTATTACACCTGCCCCAGAATAAAGTGGGTTTCGCTTACAAACAACTAAAGAAAATCATCGAAACCGGAATTAAAGCAAGTTCTATCAGTTATTAAAATCATCCGTTATGCCTTTAAACATCTATTTTATCTTATTTTTTTCGGAACAAGATTCGGAATTGAATTATCAGAATACACCCTGGAAAAGCAAAGCAATTTACAAACCTGAAAATCCAAGAAAATGAGGGAGGTTAACTACATACGCCATCTCAATGGAGCCTTGCGAAAATTCTCAGATGACAACAAGATCTCTTCCTCTCACCGCAGCTTATACCTGGCCTTTTTTGAAATATGGAATCAGAAACGCTTTCCAAAGACGATCATGGTTAACAGTAAACAGGTGATGGCTCTGGCCAAAATACGTTCCAGGACTACCTACCATAAATTACTACGGGATCTAAAAAACTGGGGTTACCTTCAATACCACCCCTCCCATAATCCGCAAATCGGTTCACTCGTTGAGATGTTCAGATTTGATGCGCGATCTGTTCAAAAAATGAATAAGAGGTATCCAGTTTCTGAACAGTCATCTGTTCAAAAAATGGTCTCTTTTAATAAAGATCATAGTAAACATATAATAAACTCTTATAAACAAATAGGTCCAAAAAATGAACAAGTAGTTATTGAATATTTCAAAAAAGAAAATAGGAGTCCGCTGGAAGCTAAAAAATTTTATAATTTTTACGAATCCATAGGTTGGAAATTAAATGGTAAAAATCCGATCACAAACTGGCAGGCTTGTGCGCAAAATTGGATGATAAAGGCCGACGAAATAAAACATAATCAAATGGTGAAGCAACCAGGCCAGCATCGGGACAACTTGTATACTGGTAAGAATAAGAACTATGGGGAGCCATTGTGAGAACAAGCCCCAAACCCTTCCTTAAAAATCATTTAACAGGCTAGAAAAAACACCAGAATTTCTACCTGTAGCTGTATTTAGGTACTCCCACCAACAAAACGATCCATCGCAAATAACAAGATATGGCCGATAATATTTAATTATACGACGGAATTTTTATTCTGCAAGATCCTAATTAAGTTTTTTAGTAATTTTTCGAGAAATAAGGCAAAAATCACTATATTTCTCGAAAATTTACTAAAGTTGAGTTTAAGTGATTTTATAAAAGAGAGATTGTCTTTTGAAGAGTACGCTTTTACCTGGGATGAATTAGTTCAAGGATCCTCAGGTAAATCGGAATCTTTGATACGTAATGATCTCTATTATGCCGTGGGTAATGGTGATGTGGTTTCCCTCCGGCATAAATTCTATCTAATTATTCCGCCCAGGTATTCTCATTCCGGCAAACTACCAATTGAACTATACATAGATAAACTATTTAGTTTTTTAAATAGAAACTATTATTTAGGGCTGTATTCTGCAGCAAGGTATTATGGAGCGAGCCACCAACAAATACAAAAAGAGTATATACTTCACGATAAATCTCCATTACTCTCCGTTTCAAAAGGGGCTATTAAACTTGACTTTTTTACCGTTTCTAACTGGCCAGAAAAAAATATCTTAAATCGAAAAGGGGATGCTGGGATGTTTAAAATATCCAGTCCAGCTTTAACAGCAGTCGATTTACTACACCATCAATCCAAAATTGGAGGGTTGAACAGAACACTTTCCATTTTAGTAGAGTTAATTGAAGAAGTAGAAATCTCTGACGTAAAAGACCTACTCTCTTGGTATTCCCAAAGAAGCGTATTGCAACGTTTTGGTTTTTTGCTAAATGAATATAATTCCAATTCTGAAACTGCCGAATTAATTTACAATCATTTAAATCTTCATAAGTTCTATCCTGTTCTTCTAAGTCCTAAATCAAATCAAAAAGCAGGTGCGGTTAACAATCGCTGGAAAGTTGATGTAAATATTAAAATGGAAAGTGATTTATGATACCAAGACCAGATATAGCAAAATGGCAGGTTAATGCTCCCTGGAAAGAATTTATGCAAGTTGAACAAGATTTAGTGATCAGCAGAACTTTAGTAGAATTGTTTTCTGATGACTTTTTAAATGAGAATTTGGCATTTAGAGGGGGTACAGCACTTCATAAATTGTATTTGAATCCTGCTCCACGTTATTCAGAAGATATTGACCTGGTGCAAATAAAACCGGGACCAATTAAACCAATTATGAAACGGATAGGTGAAGTCGTTACTTTCTTTGAAGAAGAAAGGCGTACTCAAGTTAAAGGACACGGAGCAAAAGCACTATATCGATTCAATTCAGAATATGAGAATATCAGACTAAGGCTAAAGTTAGAAATAAACTGTAAAGAACATTTTAATGTCTTGCCCTGGGTTGAATATCCTTTTGAAGTGAAAAGCAACTGGTTTGAAGGAAAAGCGAATATTCGTACTTATAATATCAACGAATTATTGGGAACAAAATTAAGAGCTTTATATCAACGCAGTAAAGGTAGAGATCTCTTCGATTTGGACTATTCTAGACGAAATATGGATCTAGACATTGGCCTGATTTTAAAGTCTTTTAAGACTTATACGGATTTTTCTGTAGGTCGATCACCAAGTGCTAAAGAATTTTTATTAAATATAGAAGAGAAGGAAAAAGATTCTGACTTTATAGGTGATATGGAAGCTTTGTTAAGATCAGAAATTGAATATGATCAGGAAAAAGCATTTGACTGGTTGAAGGAAGAAATAATTGAGCGAATTTAAGGGCACTATATGGCAAACAGTAAGCACGCCCATTAACGGTATAATATTCTAGATTATTGTTTTAGAAAATTGGCGTTAAATAAGAAAAAGCTTCTTTCTTATTTAAACCAAAAACTTGAAGAAACTTATGATGGAGAGCAAATTCAATTACGCCAACTTGATTCTGATTTAGATGGATTCCGCCGCTCGCTGAAGCCTTAATAAAATTTCAAGATGAAGAAGCTCAGGAAAATGATATATCTAAGATCTTATTTTATGATCATAATGAAGAATACAAAGGAATAAAATATCTCAATCCATTATATCTAACTATTAAGAATAAGCAACCACTCCAAAGGACCTATAAAGGGTTTAATGATGAATCGTCATATACTTTTGAATTTCATCCTCATATTCTAAAACAATATAATAGACGTTGGTTGTTTACGGTTTCAATAAGTCGAGAGAAATTAAGGAGTGGAGTATTCCCTTAGATGAGCGACTTATCGATTTTAAAATGCTGCAAAATTGTGATTGTTAACATTTTTTATCTTTATGAAAAAGAAATTATTAAGGTATGCCTAATGTGAATATAGTCAGTGAACTAAAAAGACTTTTCGATTTAGCGAAACAAGTAGATGAATTTGAATTCATAAATATCCTTATTGGTTATAATGGAATGGGTGACCAAAGATTTCTTTCGCATTTCTACGAGAGTGAAAGGTTAATAAAGGAGATTGAAAACCTTATAAACAATACATCTGATAAACATACAAAAACTCGTTTGGGTCTTTTATTATATGGACATATATACGAGATGGATGAGCTCTATAATATACTTGGCAATTTGTTAAGGGTCGCTACTGCCCAGGGCTTAAGATATATTCCTAATTTATATAATAGATATGATCAAGAAGATATAACTCCGACTGAAAAAATTAATCGTTTATTAGACCACGGGGTTCAATGCCGATTTGATGATTTTATAAAAGAATTACAATCTTTATATTATAATAGAATTCGTAACGCATTTGCTCATTCATCGTATACTCTAATTGAAAATGAATTCATAATAATTAAAGGTAAAGAAGTTGAAATTGACGGAGTAGCTAAAAAATCCGTTGACTTAGATGAATTTTTACTTCCATTAATAGATGAATCACTGTTATTTATTAATGAGTTTTTCTCCTTACTTAAGGAGCATAAAATGTCATATAAATCGAATAAGGTAATTCAAGGTAATTTATCAAGCATTGAACCTATAATGATTTTAGGAAATCCTGAAGATGGATTAATTGGTTTTGAAAGTTTTTCAGGAAGTTCTATAAAGATTAAAAATGCTTATGGTACCGACCGATTTATCGAGGCAATGAATATTCGTTTAACAAATACAAGTGATGCAAATAAAGCATTACTCGATGAAATAGAATCCTATAATGAAAAAAAACGACCATCTGGAATAAACTTCGAAGATTTAAAGAGTAGGGTTCTGGCTACAGGAGAAAAACAACTTATAAGAAACTTATCTGTTGTGGTATATAACTATGCCAATGATACCTTTAAGGCTGGAGAAGCAAAACCTTTAGCTCAAAAAGAATATATTATGAAGGCAGCGTTGTCTTATTATGATATTGCAATTTCTTTAGACTCAACTTACGGAAGACCTTACCTTAATAGAGCATTATCAAAATTAAAATTAGCCAATTTTAATGGAACAATAAACAATCAACTAAGAAGGCAATTATTAGAAGATTTAAAAGAAGCTTTAAAATATGAACCTACAATGTTTGAAGTTTTTAGTAATTCAGGGATGCTTCAAATGGAAATAGCATTTAAAGAAGAAAAGATTGATAAAAAAGAGGTTGAACTTCATAATGCTATTGAAAGTTTCAATAAAGGAATTGAGTTTTATCCAAATGACGATATTGTTTACGAAAGACTAGCTACTACTTATTGGGAACTTGCTAATATTAGTGACAGTAACAATGAAAAATATTTTGAGAATTCAATTAAGCATATTGAAATAGCAATACAAAAAAACGATAAGCTGTCTTATAACTTATTACTAGCCTCCATTCTGGGTAAATATGGAGATTTTGATGAAGAAAACTTCCAAATACATTACGATAAGGCTATAGGAATCTTAAAAAAATTAGAAGACAAATATGGTGTTAGTACTGAAATAAAGTATCGTTTGGGTAATAAGTATATGTCATTATCAATGCATATGGAAAGTCTTGAATATTGTGAAAAAGCGTTTATTGAATATGCTGAAGCGAAAAAAATAAATGATTCCGATGTTAAAGTATTGAACAATTTAGGTTTTTGTTTATTGCACAAATCTCGTTTACTCAAGGAAGAAAAAGCAGAGAAGGCTTTAGATAATTCTATCCTAATTTTAGAAGACACAATAAAAATAGACAAAGAACATTTTAATGCATATTTTAATCTTGGCATCGCATATATAGAAAAATATAAGACGTCTTCTGAAACCAATAAACTATTTTTAGAAAAGGCAATAAATTATTTAGAGATTGGTGAAACACTAGAAAAAGGAAGTTGTTCTATTCAAATTTCAAGAGCGTATTCCCTTATAGGAGACGCTAAGAATTCATTGTTATGGTTAAAAAAGGGCCTAGATACAGATGATACTATAGAGAAGGATGATATTATAATTAATGAAGATTTTGAGAATATTAAAGATGATAAATCTTTGAATGAAATTTTTAAGAATTAAAAAAATGTCAAAATCTAAAAGAAAAAGACAAATATTAAAAAGGCAAAGGCCTGTTGTCAATAATACTTACTCTATAGATGAGGATTTGAATGTATCGCTCAATAACTTAGCAATTAAGAGAACTGGAGGTGCTATAAATTTTCGAGGAGTAGGGTTTCAATTACTCTATTCTTGTTTTACTCTTTTAAATGAATTGGATAGTTCAAATCCTTCAAAATTTATACGTTTAGAAGGTATCGAAGACCTGGATATTATTGAGATAGATAACAATCAATACATTCAACTTAAATCTTCAATTAATAAAATAGACGCAGGTAGTTTCTGGAAAATGGGAGTTTTACAAAACTTCTTAGAAGCATTCAAAATTAACCCCAATTGTAGCTTAAAACTTGTCTACAACTTTAGGTTAACTAAAGGGAATTTTAATGACTTAGTAATTAAAAAAATAACAGATAAAACTGTTACTTTTTGGAAACAGAAATTTGAAGATTCGCCAATAGACATTTCTGATATAGATTTTGACTATTTTATTAGAAATATCCATTTTATAAAAGTTTCAGAACATTATTTAATAGAAGGTTGTAGTAAATACTTGTTTGAAAAATTCAACATCAACTTAGGTACAGAAAATCAATATTTAAAAGCTCTGTTTTATAGTTCATTTAATTGCTCAAAAGAACGTACATCGATAACGTATTTAGATTTAAAAAGAATATTTCAATCAGTAACAGATTCTTTTTCAAAAAGCCCTACCAATCCTGCAGTTGAAAATAATTGGATACAAAAAATCGATTTTAATAGTAATGATAACTCAAGCGTGAGGGATGATTATTACGAAGGAAAAGCAGCAAAACCAATTCATATCGTTCAAAATTTACCAGTAAAAAGAGATGAGTGGCATAACCAAATTTTAAAGGCTATAGATAAGTGTAGTGTAATAGTAATTAAATCTTCAAGCGGTCAAGGAAAATCTACGTTAGTTTGGCAAACAAGTTTTGACTTAAAACAAAAAGGTTACTCTGTTTACGAATTAAAATATTGCAATGAAAATAGCAATATTGCTGGCTTATTTGATTTTTTAAAATCTCGAGTACAAATTGGAGAATTGCCAATTATTGTTATTGATGGACTGAATAATATCTTATCAAGATATTACGAACTAATAGATATCACACATAATTTACCAGTTAAGTTTTTAATAACTACTCGTCAAGTAGATTGGTATCGATATGGATTAGATTTATCTAAAACAAGTGTCAAAATTATAGATATAAGTTTATCTATAAACGAGGCCGAGAAAATATTTTTAGAACTAAAAAATAGAGATAAAATACATTTAGAGATTTCAAACTGGCAATCTGTATGGGAAAAAATTGAGCCAAAAGGATTATTAATTGAGTATGTATATCTATTAACCAAGGGAGAGATGATATCTAATCGATTGAACACGCAGATTAAAGAATTAAACTCTGAGAATGATGCTAATTCAAAGATAGAAATCCTTCGTCTTATTTCTATTGCTGATGTTTTAAATTTAAAAGTTAAATCAATAAGACTTATAAATCATATTCAAGAAAATATTGGATTTACAACAGATAGAGGAGAGACTTTAAAACAATTAGAAAAAGAATTCTACTTAAGATTTGATGAAGAGTTTATTGAAGGACTCCATCCTGTAAGGTCACAACATTTAGTAGATATCCTAAACAATTTCGCACCTATTACAGAAACTTTATTATCTCTATATAAGATAATCACAGAGGATTTTATTTATGATTACTTTATTGCAATCTCCCCACTTGTAAAAAGTGAATTAAAAGATACATTTTATGATGATTTAGCTAAGCTTGTTTCAAAACAAAAATTTTCTGAAATGGTTTATGCAATTGACGGTTTAATGCATAGTGAACCATTACAATATTGGACAGAAAACAAAGCAGTTTTTGACGAAGTTTTCAATCACGGAGGAATTGAACTATTTATTACAGAAACATTACCATTCACTAAACTGGACACAATTAAAAACCTAAATGGATCTCTAGGAAAGAAATTTCCAGGTTTAAATTTTTTTTCACAGAAGTCTGGAGAACTAACTCCGTATGATATAAAAGAATCTGATATATTAAAATTCACTAATTATTTATCAAATCATATTGACACTTATTCGAATAAGATTGAGAGTTATCAAGGTTTAGGTTTTCTCATTAAATGGTTTAAACAACTATCAGTTTCTATACCGTTAAATATTGAGTTGAATGAAAATGAATTGTTAGAAATTCTAAAGAAAGAAAATATAGATGAAGCTTCTGAACTTTTCAGCTATTACAATATCTCAAATCCAAAAAAGTATTTAAAGTTCATCAAAACAAATAAAAAATTAATTATTGGCATATTAAAAAGGCAAACCAATTCCCTATCTGTAAGCTTCCCCTAATTAGAACTGCTTGATGGTATAAAATTATTGTTTTTAGTTTGATTTGTGGTTTCTAAGAGAGTATTAATTTTTGCATATTCTATAGGTGCCATTTTTCCTAAAGCATCATGGGGTCTTTGATGATTGTAATCATCCATCCAGATTTGTGTTTGTTCCCGTACCTGATCTAAGTCTTCAAAAATATATTTATTTAAAACTCCTCTTCTATAACTTCCGTTGAATCGTTCAATAAAAGCATTCTGGGTAGGTTTTCCTGGTTGGATATACTGGAAGTCTATTCCATGCATCTGACTCCACTCTGAAGCTATTTTAGCAATAAACTCTGGACCATTATCCATTCTTATCTTCTGAGGTTTGGTTCTTCGGTTAATTAAATGGTTTAATACCCAAATTACCCTATTGCTGGGCAAGGAAAAATCAACTTCTATATGAAGTGGCTATTTCGGAGTGATGGTGCCACCTGTTTCGGTCAAACAGTGCCACTTTGAAAGATACTGCAATTATATAAAAA
>NZ_JBSYGG010000017.1:0-40745 GCF_054121475.1 Salegentibacter profundi | reverse complement strand
TGGATCCAATGCTTCTTGTTTAGAAAGCAAAAATCAAACTATTATTTTAATTCACACACAACTTTTGAGTTTGATCCCAAGAACATTTTCTGGGTTTTTGAGTTTTTAACCAAATAATTTTTCAAGCCTATATAAGAAAAACTCGGTCTTTCTAACTCTTCTTAATTGTGCTCTGAAAGCTTTAATTTTAGCATTGAAGGATTCTGCTGAGGCATTGGTGCTGCGGTTTGTAAAGTAGTTTAATATGGAGTGGTAATTAAGGTATATGCTGTTGGCTACCGTATTGAAGCTTTTAAAACCAGACTCTTCTACTTCTTTGTACCAGTGAGCTAGTTTCGTAAAGGCTACACCTTTATCTTTTGTCTGATTGAAGATATTCCTTAGGTTATTCACTAGCTTATAGGCTTTTTCTATTTCAGGATATTGGGTAAATAAAATGGCAGCTCTTTCTTTTTGATTATTGGTCCACTTTTCTGTTGATTTGTAAAGTAGATATCTGCTTCTGGCTAAGAGCTGCTTTCTGCTATCTCCATTGGGAAGTAGTTGTGGTATGAAGCCTTTGCTTGCTTTATTTGCTCATTCTCCTGATCAATGGCTTCCCACCGATATTTTATCCGAAGCTCCTGCAATGCTTCTATAGCAAGTTTCTGGACGTGGAACCTGTCAGTTACCTGGATAGCTTTGGGAAAAAACCACATCATTTGGATTTAATGCTCCTCTTTTTTGGTGATTTTGATCAAGTTCATGTGTTTTCTGAAAATCAGTCGGGCATTTATAATGCTGCGGACATCGTTAACGGCACAGCTACCTTCGTAAATGGCGTACAGTTAAGAGGAATATGGAGTTTCAATATTTCGGAATCTGATCAAAAGGATCAATGCATTATTTATGGCAGTAATGGTTCCATTAAGTTTTCATTTAATGGAAGTTCATTATTTATCCAGAGGGGACAATCCACCGAAACCATTTCATTTGACCAGATTCCGCATGTACAACAACCTATGATAGAGGCAACGGTCAGATTTTTTCTAAAGGAAGGTCCCAATCCTTGTTCAGCTGAAGAAGGTTTAAAAACTCTACGAATAATGGATGTCTTGAGTTAATTTAAAGTCCTGAGCTTCATTTTAGGGAGCCATGGCATTGTTTATCTTAATACTAATAGTTTGCTAAGAAATTCAGCTATGAATTTAAAAAGTTTGGTTACTATAGCATAACACTCGGTAATAATCTCGTTAATCAGATTGATTCAGAAAACCTTAGAAATATGAATCAAAATAACTCCTATTTTATTTCACCAATTGCTCTAATGAATCTTCAATATCACCCGGAGTCGACATTATTTTGCTGAAGGTACCCATCGTTAAATCGGGAAAAGCAATGGCAATTCTATATCTCCCGTGCAGCATATGCACTTCATTTCCCATAACTAATACCTCGTAAGGAAGGAATGCTGTATGCTTAGGACTATCTATATCGATTATTGGAAGGAATTTACCCTCTCCTTTTTCACCTTTAATTCCAAAGCCATACAAAGCCAGGTTTTTTTCTGGAATTTCAATTTTATAAAGCATTTCTAAATTGGAATTCTTTTCTTTCGCAGCTGTCTCAATTGTATTTGTTGCTGTTTTGTAATTATTAAAACTTGCCAATTCAACGGTATCGTCAAAGTAAGGCATGGCAAACATATAATGATATTTTCTTAACTCTTTTTCTGATAAACCATCCTCAGAACCAAAAGGTGAGTTTTTAAAGGAGCCTGTAGCCTCCATCGCACTTTCCAGTTTGCTGGAAAGCTTTGTATAATGGGCAGAAACCTTTGGGAAATCTTTTCTGAAATAAGCGTTCCCCCAATAAACAGGGTTGGTGTAAGAGACCTGGGTTTTTCCACCTTCACGGGTAATTGCTACCCGCAGACTTGCAGCAAACCCCGTTAACTCTCCAACTTCCTTTACTGCTGATTTAAGTTCGGGTGAGGTGAAAATAAAAATCCATCGATTAGCATCATTTGCAGGTTGATATTGGCCTACAACCTCAATTCCATTTTGTTGAAGGTTTATGGATATTCTGTCTTTTATTTCTGACATGTTATCCGTTGTTTCCAAGGCCAGCACATAAGGTTTTAAGTTTTGTGCATTTGCCCAATTTAATGAGAGTGCCAGGAATAAAAGGAGATTTATTATTTTCATATTCTTTTTAGGTTAGGGTTCGCAATTATTTGAAGCAAGAGTTCCATAGACTTATTTATAGTAATGCGGATTGGTGTCTTCCGATTTCTGATTCCAGTAATCCTGGGTAACCTTATGACCGTCGAAGGTTTTTAAACGGCGCTCAAAGACATAAGTAGTGGGATTAAACACCATATCTGTTACGGCTACGGTATAGAGTTGGGGTTCTTCTTCCGATTTGCGTTTTTCTTCTTCCACGACCACTTCAAAGCCGTTGTGTTCAAGTAGCTTTTTAAGGAAATCTTTTCTTTCTTCATTTATTTTTTTCTCTACGAAGCTAACCCGGGTATCCCCAATACTGCCAAATGTATGTTTTCCTTCTAGTGCCATAACTTATTGATTAAAAGCAGCGCTTAGTTCATAAATATAATCGTATAAAGGGCTGTAAATACCCAAAACAAGGATACCAATTACGGTGATTCCAAGCCCTAAGCGCATATATAACTTGTTGTTGAAAAATGGAATCGGATTTTCGTTTGTCCGCAAAAACATTGCTCTGACCACTAAAAGATAATAATATAAGGATATAGTGACGTTTACAACGGCCAGGAATACCAGCAGATAGTAACCTTCGCTGGCGGCTGCAGTGTAGAGGAAAAATTTTCCAAAGAACCCCGCCACCGGTGGAATTCCCGCGAGAGAAAATAAAGCCAGGAGCATAATAAGACTCAACTTAGGATTGGTTCGGTACAAACCATTATAATCGTCTATGTTTTCTTTACCTGTTTTTAAGGAAATTGCCTGAACCACCCCAAAGGCGGCAAGGTTGGAAAAGATATAGATCATTACAAAATATACAACTGAAGCTGTACCGAGCTGAGTGCCCGTTATTAGGCCAAGTAAAATGAATCCTGCCTGCGCGATAGAAGAGAATGCCAGAAATCGCTTCATATTCTGTTGTCGAAGGGCAAAAAGGTTACCCACAAACATGGTCGCTAAAGCAACTACGTAGATCATATTTTCCCAAACCTCCATTAAAGGTTTAAGAACGGTAAACATCAGGATCATTAAGATGAAAACCGCTGCTCCTTTTGAAATAACAGAAAGATAAGAAGCCACACTTATAGGGGCTCCTTCATAAACATCAGCAGTCCAAAAGTGAAATGGCACCAGCGATATTTTAAAAGCCATTCCGGCAAAAAAGAGAATGAACCCAAGAATCGATAAGTTGTTAGGGCTTATTGCCACCAGGATATCATCAAAATAGATGGAACCAGAGGTCGCATATAGCATAGAGATCCCAAATAATGAAACACCCGAAGCTAAGGCTGCCGAAAGTATTAGTTTTATACCTGCTTCACTGGAACTCCTCTTCATCAGTTCGAAAGCTGCCAGTGCAGCAACCGGGATGGTGGAAAGTTCAAGTCCAACATAGAACATCAGGAAGTCGCCCGCAGAGATCATAAAATACATTCCTAAAAGAGAAAAGAAGAGTAGGATAAAGAATTCAATACCCCGATTAAGTTTAACGATCTTTTCCTGTATCCAGTCAGCTGATTGTAACAGAAGAATGAAAACTCCAATGTTTAGTACATTTTTAAAAAAATGAATCAGGCTGTTTGTACGGAACATTCCGCCAAACAAACTGTTTTCTTCCAAGGGAAAAAAGCCCAGCGCAGTATGTATTCCGAAGAGAAATATAGCAAGGTGTACGGCACTGGATTTTTTTTGAATCGGAATAAGGATTTCGAAAATTATAAGAATCAGGGCTATTACCAGGAGAACTAGCTCATGCCGCATCAGAAAAATACTACTTACTTCCATTTTCGTTCTTGTTTAAATTACATTACTCCTTGCAGAAAGGGTTGCAAACTCTTTAATATCATATCACTTAGCCATAATGGAGCTACCCCAATTCCTACGATTGGTAGAAGCAATAACAAGACTCCAGTTGTTTCATACCAGGTAGCTTGAGGGAGGTTCATATAGGTTTCATTCTTCACTGGTCCCATTAGCATTATGCCTACTACCCTTAAGATGTATACGGCCGTGACCACGATGGCTGAAACTGAGATTATGGTAACTACCCTGTGGAATAGATCTTCATTTTGAAATGCTCCTACAAAAATGTTCATTTCAGCAACGAAACCGCTAAATCCTGGTAACCCAAGAGAAGCCAATCCCGCAATAACATATATTACTGAAATAAAAGGGATTACTTTTAGCAGTCCACCCAGCTTGGTAATATCCCGGGTATGAGTTCTGGTATAAATCATTCCGATTAAGGCAAAGAAAAGCGCGGTCATAAAACCATGTGATAAAGATTGTAATATGGCCCCGTTCCAGGCAGTTTTATTCAGCATTAATAGGGCAAATAACACTAGTCCAAGGTGACTTACCGACGAGTAGGCGTTTATATACTTTAAGTCAGTCTGTCTTATTGCAGCAAATGCGCCATAGATCACTCCTATTGCTGATAAAATGATGAAGAACCATGACCATTCCAGAGCTCCTTCGGGAAGAAGGAACATGGCTACTCTGAATACGCCATATCCTCCCAATTTCATCAGGACCCCTGCATGCAACATAGAAACTGCGGTAGGAGCTGAAGCGTGACCATCAGGAGACCAGGTATGAAATGGGAATAAGGCTCCCAACACCGCAAAACCGATGAAGGTTAAGGGGAAGAATAATTTTTGGGCCTCAAACGGGATATTCACCTGAGCAATTTCCAGGATACTGAAAGTTAAAGGACCGCCCTCTGCATTAGAATTGAAATAAATGCCAAGGATTCCCACCAGCAAAAGGGCAGATGCACCCATTAACATCAGGGTCAACTTCATTGCAGAATATTCTTTTGGGCCCGAGCCCCAGATACCTATAAGGAGATACATCGGAATTACCGCGATCTCATAAAAAAGAAACATGGTGAATAGATCTGTTGAAATAAAGAAACCGTAAACCCCAGTTGCCAATACCAATAATGAAATAAAAAATTCTTTAGGTAGATCATAAGTTTTCCATGAAATAAATACCCCGGCCAGCACGATTATCGAAGTTAAAAGAATGAGGGCTACTGAGATCCCGTCTACTCCTATATTATAATGAATGTTGAATTCTTCAAACCAAACAATATCCCTTGTGAATACGAATATGCTGTCATTTATACTTTGTTCTTTCAGGTAGGCAAAAAGCAGGTTTATCGCCATTCCCAGCTGAATAATACTTCCAGCCATAGCTATTTGCCGGGCTTGCTTTAAACCTTTGGTAAAAACCAAAGCGATGATTACAACTACCGGAAGAACAACAAAGAGTGATAAAATGTCCATAATGATCAATTAATTAGTCCATAGGTAAATGAAAACTATTGCCAGTACTACCACTCCGCTAATAAAGCCGAAAGCATAATCCTGGACTTTTCCAGACTGTATTCCTTTAATTTTATTGGCAACAACTAAGGTTTTGTTCCCGATGCCTTCCATGGTCCCGTCTACAAATTTCTTATCGAAATAGGCGATAGGCGCCGAGATCCTTTTGAATATCAGTTTGCGGGTAATGAAAAGATATAGTTCGTCGAAATAGAATTTATTGCTGGTCCATTTGTAGAAGAATCCGAAGGCTCTAGCAAATCTTTCAGCCAGGTCGTTTTCTTTTTTGTAAAAGATCCATGCGAAAAATATTCCTATTAACCCAATAAGTACAGCAGTAGCCGCTAGCGGATAATTAAGGTGTGCTATAAATCCCAGTTTGTCGGCGCTAACATATTCACTAAAAGGAATAAACCCTACTACAACACTAAAAATCGCCAGAATGATCAACGGAATGGTCATGGAACGTGGAGACTCCTTTGGCTTATGAGCATAATTGGTATCCTTCCCCCAGAAAATTCCGAAGTAAAGCCTGAACATATAGAATGCGGTTAATCCTGCTACCAGAAGCCCTATGGAATAAAGAAACTGACTGTTTTGAAAAGCTGCTACAAGTATTTCATCCTTACTCCAGAAACCTGCCAGCGGAGGAACCCCTGCGATTGCCAGTGCAGCGATAAGGAAAGTGATATTGGTAATGGGCATATGTTTTCGTAAACCACCCATGTCTTTTAAATAATTGCTGTGTACTGCGTGAATCACCGATCCTGCACCAAGGAATAAAAGTGCCTTGAACATCGCGTGGGTGAACAGGTGGAACATAGAAGCCATATAACCAACTCCCTCGTGACCATCAAAGCCTGAAACCCCAAGAGACATCATCATATAACCAATTTGTGACATTGTTGAGAATGCCAGGACCCTTTTGATATCGGATTGTGTGATTGCTATGATCGCAGCAAAAAGGGAGGAAAAAGCACCCACATAGGCTACGATATTTAAGACGAAACCTTCTTCCACGAAATAATACATCGGAAAGAGTCTGGCTACTAGGTAAACTCCTGCTACCACCATGGTGGCCGCGTGAATTAAAGCTGAAACCGGCGTTGGTCCTTCCATAGCATCGGGAAGCCAGATGTGTAAAGGGAACATAGCCGATTTACCGGCGCCTCCCATAAAGATGAGGATCAGTGCCCAGGTTAATACCGATAAGCCCATAAATGAGGTAGAGGCCCAGTTGGCTATTGCAGCACCTTCAGGATTATTCAAGGTTTCAAAATCCCAGGTTCCCGTGTAAAAACCTATGATCAGGATCCCGATAAGGAAACCAAAATCAGCAAACCTGGTGACGATAAAGGCTTTTTTCGCCGCCGCTACAGCCGAGTTCTTCGTATAATAATAACCGATCAAAAGAAAAGAGGATACCCCTACCAATTCCCAGAAAATGTAGATCTGGAAAAGATTGGTAGCCAACACCAAACCATACATAGAAAAGGTGAAAAGCGAAAGAAAAGCAAAAAATTTGGTGTATCCCGGGTCTCCTTTCATATACCCACGACTGTAGATATGAACCATCAGCGAGATAGTTGAAACTACAATAAGCATCATAATAGAAATGGGATCAATAAGAATTCCCAGATCTATATGAAGGGTATCGGTAAAATTCATCCAGACCATTTTTTCAGTGAAAGTCTGGTAAGCTCCGTCTAATTTTCCTGTAACAAAGAAATACTGAAAAGCTGCATAAAAAGAAAGTATGGTAGAGGTGGCCAGACCGGCAACACCAATCCAACCCGAAATTTCGGGTTTGATTTTTTTGTTGAAGATTCCCAGTATCAGAAAGACAGCCAGGGGGATTAATGGGATTAAAAAGAGATAACTTATGTTCATAGCTTCCGTCTTTTAATACTTCAGGGTTTCAGTTTCCTTCACAGCTACAGAGCTTATTTGCTTGTAGAGGTTGATGATTATAGCTACTGCCAGAGCGGTTTCTGCTGCAGCTACGGCAATTATAAATATTGAATATACCACCCCCTGCAAAAGCTCGGGATAGAGGTATTTGTTGATGATCACAAAATTTATCACCGTAGAATTCAGGATGATTTCTACCGAAACCAACATTGAGATAAGATTAGTTCGGGTCATAAAACCGTAAATCCCAATGAAGAATAGAATTGAGGTGAGAGTGAGAATTTCTGTTATACTTATGCCGGGTATCATAGTCCTTATTTTTAATTCTAATTAAACAGCAACCTCGTTTTCCAGAAGTTCTTTCTTCTTTTCAACCGGTTTTTCTTGTTTTAGGATAGGAGTCTCCTTTGGTTCTTCCTCAGACACGTCTTCTCCCTTGGCAATTATGATCGCTCCGATCATTACTGCCAGCAAGAGTATGCTTATCACTTCAAAGGGCAGGATAAATCCACCGGCTTCAGTGCTTAAAAGAGCGAAGCCTATATCGGCGGTTGTGGTGGTAACGGCGGTGGTCGTTTCCACAAACGGATGCGAATAAATGGTGCTTAGAAAAACACCTAAACCTATTAAACAGATTAATGCCGTAATGATTCGCTTTGATTTTTTAGCAACTTCCAGTTCCATGTCGATATGATGTACCAGTAGTACCGAAAAGATGATCAATACTATTATTCCTCCCGCATAAACGGTGAGTTGTATTGCTGCGAGAAAGTTGTAATCTGCCATGAAATAAATGCCTGCTATACCTATTAAAACAAACAGCAAATAGACCACCGAGCGTAGCATCTTCCGACTGCTAACGGATGCTATGGCTGAGATTATCATGATTAGGGCTAAAACATAAAAAATATACTTTTCCATATCTTTATTCTTCTACACCGGCTCTTACTTTTGAACCGGGTCTGTTTAAAACTTTGGTGAGCTGGCTCCTGTCTGCAACTGCATTTTCGAAATTTGGCGCCCATTTTATAGCCTCTGATGGACAGGCATCAACACATAATCCGCATTGTGTACACATCCCCAGGTGATAGATATGCTTGTCTATCATCTTTTTCTTTTTCCCGGTTTCCGGATCTACCTGGCGGTCCCAGATTATTTCTATACTTCCGTTAGGACAGGCGATCTCACACTTCTGGCAGCCGGTACAGCTGTGTTCATTGTTTTCATCGTGTGGCATAACTACTTCTCCCCGAAAACGTTCAAACATTTGAAGGGTTTCACGATTTTCAGGATATTGTTGAGTGATGGCGCCTTTTCTCGAATTCAGGAAATACTTTCCTGTAACGCCCATTCCTGTTAGGAGGGTTTGTATGCCGTGGTATATATCTGAAAAATAACTCATAATTTCTAAAATTGAATTGTGAAATTAAGCCACACTATTATTGCCATTAACACGATATTAAACAGGTTAATAGGCAGCAGGTATTTCCATTCAAGGGTAAGCAATTGGTCAACTCTCAGCCTTGGGAAGGTCCATCTGAACCACATCATTAAGAATACAAGTACAAATGTTTTAAGGAGAAACCAGATAACTCCCATCCAGGGTATAGAATCTGTTATTCCAAATGGCGATAACCAACCCCCGAAGAATACCGTGGTACCAATAGCAGCAATGATGAACATATTGATGAATTCGGCTAAGAAGAAATAGGCAAATTTCATCCCCGAATACTCGGTGTGAAAACCGGCCCCTAATTCAGATTCAGCTTCTACCATATCAAAGGGTGCCCTGTTGGTCTCTGCAGTTCCCGAGATCATATAGATCATAAAAGCTATAACTGCAGGGATATGCCCCTGTACGATTAGCCAGCCGCTTTTTTGAACCTCAATTATTTCTGAAAGTTGCAGACTGCCGGTAAGCAGTACCATTGTAAGCAATGAAAGTCCTACCGAAAGCTCGTAGCTAATGGTCTGAACCCCGCTACGCATAGCTCCGATCAATGCAAATTTGTTGTTACTGCTCCATCCTCCCAATAGAACACCTATTACTCCAATAGAGGAGATGGCGATCAAAAAGAAAATCCCTATGTTGATATCGAAAGCCTGCAGATTTTCGGTAAAAGGAAATACAGCGAGGGCCATCAGGGAAGAAATAATGAGGAAATACGGCGCTAAATTATAGAGGAACTTATCGGCTTTATCGGTGCCTGTAAGCTCTTTGGAAAGGAGTTTAAGCGCATCAGCAATGGTCTGGAACATCCCGAAGAAACCAACCCTATTGGGACCAATCCTTAACTGGAACCAGGCCGCTACTTTTCTTTCCATTAGAACCAGGAATAAACCTAAAAGTGCAAAAAGCGTAAGGTAGGCCAGGGCGATCATTATCATTTCAGTGATCCCAGTTATTGCCCCGGTAAACAGACCTGTTAGCCAACTGTGAATATTGTTTGTTATGATAAGGGAACTATTCATTGTTTGAGTTTTAACGATCAATATCTGGTACAACAATATCTATGGTAGCCATGGTGGCAACCAGATCTCCAAGTTTACCACCTACAGTTATATGGTTTAACAGGGAAAGGTTTGAAAGTCCCGGAGAACGGAATTTAACCCTATGTGGATTTTTGTTTCCGGCACTAATTATATAAACTCCCAGTTCACCCCTTGCGGTTTCGACTTTTTGATAGAATTCACCCTTGGGGAGCTTGATCACCGCCTTTGTATCTACCTTGTATGACCCTTCAGGAATATTGTCAATTAGCTGTTCAATAATGGAAATTGACTCCCACATTTCCTGGATCCTTACCAGATACCGGGCATAGGAATCGCCTTCGGTATGGAGGGCTTCATTGAAAGTGACTTTATCCAGGGCGCTGTAAGGGTGATATTTTCTTACATCACAGGAATAGCCTGAGCCTCTGGCAACAGGTCCGGAAGCGCCAAAAGCGATAGCGTCTTCTTTGCTCAATACACCAACACCCTTAGTTCTCTTCTGAAAAATGATATTACCCGTTAGCAACTTATCGTATTCAGGCAATTTGGTCTTGAAGTGAGCGATAAAATCTTTTACCCTTTGAATAAAATTAGGATGAATGTCCTGCATCAAACCTCCCGGAATATTATAGTTCATGGTAAGCCTTGCACCACAGGTCTCTTCAAATATATCGTTGATCATTTCCCTGTCCCGGAAGCCGTAGAAGTAGGAGGTAAGTGCACCTACGTCCATGCCCATCACTCCCCACCATAACGTATGAGAAGAAATTCGGGTAAGCTCACCAATAATAGTCCTAATAACCTTAACCCGCTCGGGCACTTCGAGTTCCAGTGCGTTCTCAACAGCGAGACATACCGCTTCATTATTAATGTGGGAGGATAGATAGTCCATCCTGTCAGTAAGATGCACGATTTGTTGGTAACTGTCACGTTCGCACATTTTTTCTATGGAACGATGAATATATCCTAGGTCTGGTTCAACCTTTTTAATGATCTCCCCATCTATGGTGAGTAAGAGCCGTAATACTCCATGGGTTGCAGGGTGCTGAGGTCCCATGTTGATGAAGTATTCCTCAGATTTAAAGTTGTTATTTATAGTAGCAGTTTCCATATTCTTTTATTTAACTACCATGTTCACTTCATCTACGTAATCTTTTCGAAGCGGAAAACCTTCCCAGTCTTCAGGCATGAACAGGCGCTTTAAATTGGGATGTCCTTTAAATTTAATCCCCAAAAGATCAAATGCTTCTCTTTCGTGAAAGTTGGCGGTTGGCCATATATCCTGAACTGAATCGAACCAGGGATTTTCCCTGTCTGAAGTTTGTACTTTCACCACCAGAATATGGCGATGGGTGGTAGATTCCAGGTGATAAACTACACCCAGTTCTTTTCCCCAGTCAACTCCTGTAAGGCAGAATAAATAATCATAGCTCGTTTTGTTGTTTTTCTTTAGCCATGACATCAATTCATGAAGATAATCGGGGTGTATACTGAGATTTAAAAACTGAGAGCCTTCCTCTGAAAATTCGAGGTGGGCGCTTTCGGGGCCGGAGAACCAGGTGGTGATCAATTCCTTTAATTCATCATTTGTCATAACTCGTTTCTTTAAAGTCCTTCATCAAATCCTTCAATAGGATTCTTCCTGTTCTTAATACTTTCAGTGCGTATCTTCTCCTGAAGTTTCAGCATCCCGTCCAGCAGCGCTTCTGGCCTTGGAGGGCATCCGGGCACATAAATGTCTACGGGTATCACGTGATCCGCGCCTTTTACTACCGAATAGGAATTGTAAAAGAAAGGCCCACCGGAAATGGCGCAGGCCCCCATGGCGATCACATATTTAGGTTCGGCCATCTGGTCGTAAAGCCGTCGTAGCACCGGCGCCATCTTATTCACGATAGTTCCGGCAATAATAATAAGGTCAGCCTGTCTAGGGGAAGGTCTTGCCACCTCAAAGCCAAATCTTGAATAATCATGGCGGGCTGCCCCGGTTTGCATCATTTCGATGGCGCAGCAGCTTGTTCCGAAATACAATGACCATAAAGAATTGGATCTCCCCCAGTTTATTACCTTATCTAATGAGGTTACTATGATATTTGCACCATTTCCGGCAGGTAATACCTGGCCAGGAAAATCCTTGGGTACTTTTTGTGTTTCTACTTCCATTTTAATGCTCCTTTTTTCCACGCATATGCTAACCCTAATCCCAGAATAGCCAGGAAGATGATGATCTCTACCAAAGCCACAGTTCCAACCTCCTGATACACTACGGCCCAGGGAACCAGAAAAGCTATTTCTACATCGAAGATTAAGAATAAGATTGCGAAGAGATAAAAACCGACTTTAAACTGAACCCAGGTTGGGCCTATAGTAGGCATCCCGCTTTCATAGGGTTCTTTTTTCTGCGGATTATCTGATTTGTGTGATATTAAATTTGAGAGAAAATTCGCGCCGGCTACCAGAATTACGCCGGCGAGAAAAAATACTATCAGTGCTTCTGAACCCATATTATAGTTCTTAATATGTTAATAAAATTAACAGTTTTCAAGGGCTTAAAAACTGATGCAAATCAGGTATGCTTTAATTTACCTGATAAGTTTCTCCGGAGAAGAAAAGGTCATCGGTTTTTCTGAATTCAGATTTGGCTTTTATCTGAGCAGTTAACGCGTCTTCTCTTTCTTCCAGGGTAACGTCCTGAAAACTTCTTATAATTCCTGTCACTAAAGGATATTCCAGTCTTACCAGCATTTGATGCATGGTTGGATCCTCATTTTTGGCGTCATGAATTAATATGTCTTCCTGGGTTATGCCGTTTTCTCCAATAGTTACGGTTTCCAGTTTCAGTCCTTTTAAGATCAAACCTTTGTCTTTGTTCTTTCCGAAGATCATCGGTTTCCCATGTTCAACAAAAAGCTGCTGGTCTTCACGAACATTTTTGTCGGTATATTTCACATAGCAACCGTCATTGAAAATCACACAGTTCTGAAGTACTTCAACTAATGAGGTACCTTTGAATTTCTGAGCTTCAATAAAAATATCGGTCATTTCCTTGGGTGCATTACCTCCAATTCGCGCGAAAAATCGGGCTTGAGCTCCTATGGCCAGTTCTCCCGGTTGGAATGGGGGTTGAGTGTTACCATATGGCGAAGATTTGGTTTTCTGACCTACCAGTGAGGTAGGAGAAAACTGGCCTTTGGTCAATCCGTAGATCTCGTTATTAAAGAGGATAATATTAAGGTCAATATTACGCCTTAAAACATGTATGAAGTGGTTTCCGCCAATTGCCATACTGTCTCCATCGCCGGTAATTACCCAAACGCTAAGATCGGGATTTGCCAGTTTCACTCCGGAAGCTATAGCGGGAGCGCGACCATGAATTCCGTGCATTCCGTAGGTTCCCATATAATAAGGGAATCGGGAAGAACAGCCAATTCCGGAGATAAAGACCACATCTTCTTTCTTTACTCCTGTTTCAGGCAATGCCTTTTGTACCGAACGTAAAATAACATAGTCATCACAGCCCGGGCACCATCTAACTTCCTGGTCGTTTGCAAAATCTTTATAGGTGTATTTTTTTACAGTTGTTTCCATGATTACTCTGCTATTTGTTTGAATTTCTCTATGAGTTCGCTATTGGCGAAAGGCAAGCCCTGGATCTTATTGAACTGAAGGAACTTTTGTTCTTCAAAGTGCATCCTGAGCACATTTACAAACTGCCCGTTGTTAAGCTCACAAACAAGTATCTTTTTGAAGCTGCTTAAAATTTCCCCGGTATTTTTAGGAAGAGGATTTATATAGTTGAAATGAGCAAAACCTACGTTTGTGTAGCCTTCTACCTCAACTAATTCTTTCACGGCTGAATGTAATGAACCATAAGTTCCTCCCCATCCTACTACCAGTAGGTCACCTTCCTGGGCAAACTCCGGTATAATCTCCGGTATGTAATTCTGAACTCGCTTCACTTTTTCGGCCCTGGTATGGGTCATGATCTCATGGTTTTCAGGAACGTGAGAAACGTCGCCGGTGATACGGTCCTTCTCCAGTCCACCTACGCGGTGCTCCAGACCTGGAGTTCCGGGTATGGCCCAATTTCTGGCCAGGGTATCTTCATTCCTGTCATAAGGATGCCAGTTTTCTTTGGCCTCCTTAACCAGGTTGTTTTTGATCTCCGGCATCTCGTCAATGCTTTTTATTTTCCAGGGTGCTGAACCATTTGCGATATAACCATCGGTGAGCAGAACCACAGGGGTCATGTGTTCTAAGGCTAACCTGGAGGCCTCGTAAGCAAAGTTAAAACAGTTGGCTGGGGTACTGGCAGCAATCACGATTACCGGACTTTCCCCGTTCCGTCCGTACATTGCCTGCATAAGATCAGATTGTTCTGTTTTTGTGGGTAAGCCTGTTGACGGCCCACCACGCTGTACATTCACCACTACCAGAGGTAATTCTATCATTACAGCTAGTCCCAGAGCTTCACCTTTTAGGGCAAGGCCTGGCCCTGAAGTTGTCGTAATAGCTAAGTCACCGGCAAAGGAAGCGCCAATTGCGGAGCTTATTCCTGCAATCTCGTCTTCTGCCTGAAAGGCTTTTACACCGAAATGTTTATGTTTAACCAGTTCGTGTAAGATATCAGTGGCTGGAGTTATAGGATAGGAACCTAGGAATAACTCTCTTCCCGACTTTTCTGCCGCTGCCAGGAAACCCCAGGCCGTGGCAGTATTCCCCATGATAATTCGATAAGTCCCTCCCTGCATTCTTGCAGGAGAAATACTATAGGAATTTGGAATAAGCTCTATGGTTTCTGCATAAAAAAAGCCAGCGTTCAGTACCTTTGTGTTGGCTTCAATCAGGTGAGGTTTATTTTTAAATTTTTTCTGAAAAAAATCAATAGTATGTTCAGGATTCCGATCATATAACCAATAAACCATTCCCAGAGCGAACATATTCTTACTTCTGGTAATACTTTTGTTATCGAGCCCTTCAATATTCTTTAAAGCTTCTTTGGTTAGAGAGGTCATTGGGACCTGTACCACTCTGTAATTTTCAAGACTGCCATCCTCCAGGGGATTACTCTGATACTGTGCTTTTTCCAGGTTCTTTTTAGTAAAGCTATCACTATCTATGATGATAGTATTACCCGGTTTAACCGCATACAAATTAGTTTTTAAACCTGCGGGGTTCATCGCTACCAGCAGATCCAAGTTATCACCAGGGGTGCTAACCTCGACACTACCAATATGTACCTGGAATCCTGAAACTCCATATAAACTCCCTTGTGGAGCTCTTATTTCAGAAGGATAATTCGGAAAGGTAGCAACATCATTACCAAACATGGCTGAAGTATCAGAAAACTGAGTACCGGTTAGCTGCATTCCGTCACCTGAATCGCCTACAAAACGAATAACAACTGCATCCAGGGTTTGGGCATTGGGATTCTTCTCAAGTGTAATCATAAACCTAATATTTTTGAACCAACAGTTTGCTTACTGATAGTAAATGATCTGTATCAAATTTAAATTTACCCTTGCCGTATAAATATGATTGACATCATAAAAACGGTATTTATTTCTGATTTTCAATTGTTTGAAAATATGATGATTGTCATAATTTGGAAGAATGAGGCGCTATAACTTTATAGGATAGTTTAACAAAATATAAATATCTATGGCACTTTTTATAACAGAGGATTGCATCAACTGTGATGCTTGCATTTCAGAATGTCCAAATAACGCAATTTATGAACCGGATCAGGAATGGTCTTATTCCGATGAGACTACCTTAACCGGAACCATAACTACCCCTGGAGGAACAGAGGTTGACGCCGATGAAGAAAAGGAACCGATTTCTGACGAATTTTATTTTATCGTTTCGGATAAATGTACCGAGTGTAAGGGTTTCCATGATGAGCCCCAATGTGCTTCGGTTTGTCCTGTAGATGCTTGTCTTCCTGATCCTGAACATGAAGAAAGCGAAGCACAATTATTGGAAAAGAAAGAATGGTTACACGGAGCATAAATTTATAAAAGAGATGTAAAATGATCGAAAAATTTCCCAAACTCATTTGTGATGCCAATGAGGCGGTTGCAAGAGTGGCGCATAAAACAAATGAAGTCTGTGCTATTTATCCCATTACTCCTGCTTCGCCTATGGGAGAGCACGTTGATATATTCAGTTCCAAAGGCCATAAAAATATTTGGAAAAACGTCCCTCGTATTGTAGAGATGCAAAGTGAAGGTGGGGCAGCAGGCGCAGTACATGGTTCTTTGCAGGCAGGAGCGCTCACTACCACCTTTACTGCCTCGCAAGGACTGTTACTTATGATTCCTAATATGTATAAAATTGCTGGGGAATTACTTCCTACGGTAATTCACGTTGCCGCGAGAACAGTAGCAACCCACGCCCTATCGATTTTTGGTGATCATTCAGATGTTATGGCAGCCCGGCAAACGGGCTTTTCTATGCTATTTGGTGGCTCTGTGCAGGAAGCGATGGATTTTGCTCTTATCTCTCAGGTGGCCACCTTGCGCAGCCGTGTTCCCTTTATGAATATTTTTGATGGTTTCCGAACCTCTCATGAAATATCCAAGATCGATGCGATTCCCGATGAGATCATTAAAGGAATGATGCCTGAGGATAAAATTATGGATCATAAAAATAGATCTCTTGATCCTGATAGCCCTGTGATAAGAGGAACGTCCCAAAACCCTGATGTTTTCTTTCAGGCTAGGGAAGCTTCTAATTTGCATTATCAGGAAGTACCTGGTATTGTTCAGGAGGTAATGGATGAATTCTACGCCCAAACGGGTCGTCGATATAATCTTTTTGACTATGTCGGCCATCCAGAGGCAGAAAGAATCATAATTATTATGGGCTCTGGAGAAGGAGCTGTTAAAGAAACTGTGGATACCCTTCAAAATAAAGAAGAGAAAGTTGGTGCTTTGTTCATTCGCCTTTACAGGCCTTTTTCAATAAAAGACTTTTTGAATAAGATCCCATCAAGTGTAAAAAAGATCGCAGTTTTAGACAGGACTAAAGAACCAGGAAGCACAGGTGAGCCTTTATATCTTGATGTAGTCACAGCCTTTGCTGAAAGTAATCGTGCTATGCCTCAGATTATAGGTGGGCGCTATGGATTGTCTTCTAAGGAATTCAACCCTGCAATGGTAAAAGGCGTTTTTGATGAAATGTTCAAAACCAATCCAAAGAATCACTTCACCATAGGGATAAATGATGACCTTAGTTTTAAGAGTTTACTTTATAACCCCGTGTTCAAAACCAAAAAGGCAACTTTTAATTGTATGTTCTATGGTTTAGGATCTGACGGTACTGTAGGTGCGAACAAGAACTCCATTAAAATCATAGGTGAGACAACTGATAATTACGTTCAGGGTTACTTTGTTTACGATTCTAAAAAAGCGGGAGCGCAAACTGTTTCCCACCTTCGCTTTGGCCCCGAACCAATTTCTTCGAGCTACCTTATTAATACCGCTGATTTCATTGCATGTCATCAGTTTAATTTCATTGAAAAATATGATATTCTGAAAAAGGTTAAAAAGGGAGGGACTTTCCTTCTTAATGCTCCTTTCTCAAATGAAGAGATCTGGGATAAACTTCCGCAGAAAATGCAGGAGGAGATCGTGGAGAATGAACTTGAATTCTATGTGGTAGATGCAACGAAAGTAGCCCAGGATGCAAAATTGGGTAAAAGGACCAATACGGTGCTTCAAACCTGTTTTTTTGCTATTTCCGGAGTATTGCCGAAAGAGGAAGCGATTCAGAAAATTAAGGATGCCATTGTCAAATCCTACTCGCATAAAGGAGACAAAATCGTGAAGATGAATTTTAATGCGGTAGACAGTTCACTGGCAAATCTTCAGAAAGTAGAATATCCGAAGCAGGTAACTAGTACCCGCGGTCTTAAGCCAATGATGACAGGTGATTCCGATCCTTTTGTAAAAGAGGTTCTAGGAAAGATCCTGGCAGGAGAAGGCGATGGATTACCGGTGAGTGCGTTTCCAGTTGACGGGACGTTCCCAACGGGTACCACTCAATTCGAAAAACGAGGTATTGCTGATTTTGTCCCTGTGTGGGATGATGAAGATTTATGTACTCAGTGTAACAAATGTGTGGCTATATGTCCACATGCTGCGATAAGGTCTAAAGTTGTTCTTAATGAGCAACTTGATGATGCTCCGGGCACCTTCAAAACAGTTCCTGCCAAAGGACGGCCTTTTGATAGTAAAACAGAATCCTATGTGCTTCAAATTTCCCCTGAGGACTGTACAGGCTGTGACCTTTGTGTGGCGGTTTGCCCTGCCGAAAGCAAGGAGATCGAGAACTTTAAAGCCATCAATATGCATAGTAAACTGGAGGTTGCTACCGAACAGGGCCAAAACTGGGATTATTTTGCAGATTTACCCTACTATGAGCGTTCAGAACTCCAGATCACAAATTTGAAAGGTTCGCAATTTCTGGAACCATTATTTGAATTCTCAGGAGCCTGTTCTGGATGTGGGGAAACCCCTTATATAAAAATGCTTACCCAATTGTATGGGGATAGTATTTTAATTGCTAATGCTACCGGCTGTTCTTCAATTTATGGAGGCAATCTTCCAACTACCCCTTATAAGACAAATGAATTTGGAAGGGGACCAGCCTGGGCTAATTCCCTTTTTGAAGATAATGCGGAATTTGGTTTGGGGATGAAGTTGGCCCTGTCCAAAAAACAGGAAATCGCTGTTGAATTGCTAAAGGAAATGGAACCGGTAATCGGAAAAGAGCTTATCGCTTCCATTCTTAAGAATTCTGAGAAAGATGAAACTCAGAAAAAACAGAAGCACGCTCATATTGCTGAACTTAAAGCCATTCTAGAAACTATTGATTCCGATGAAGCTCGCAAGTTGAACCAGCTTACCCAATATTTGCGTAAAAAAGCAGTGTGGATCTTAGGCGGTGATGGATGGGCCTATGATATTGGTTATGGTGGTGTAGATCACGTCTTAGCCTCAGGAGAAGATATCAATATCCTGGTAATGGATACTGAAGTTTATTCAAATACCGGAGGTCAAATGTCAAAAGCGACGCCTCTGGGAGCAAGTGCAAAGTTTGCAGTTTCAGGTAAGAAATCTTCTAAAAAGAGCCTAGCATTACAGGCGGTTTCTTATCAGAATGTATATGTAGCTCAGGTAGCTATTGGCGCAAAAGATCTTCAGACACTCAAAGCCATCGAGGAAGCTGCAGCTTATCCGGGGCCTTCGATAATTATAGCTTACTCACATTGTGGGGAACATGGTTATGACCTTAAACACGGGGTGAGTCAACAGGAAAAAGCTGTGGAAACAGGCTATTGGCCTTTGTTCAGGTTTAACCCTTCACAACCCAAAGGGAAGAGGTTTAAATTGGATTCAAAAGCTCCAGCAGCTCCATTAAGTGACTTTATGTACAAAGAAACCCGCTTTACCCGGGTAGTAAAGGAGAATGCCGAATTGGGTGAAGAACTTTTAAAACGTGCCCAAGAAGAAGTGGAAACCAAATGGGAAAAACTTCAACTTTTTAGGGATATGTAAAATGTTGAGGTGCCCTTTAGAAGGAATCAATATTTAAAAATTATAAGGATGAAAGCCAATAACAAATTTTTTGATGAGGCGCTGGAAAAATTAAGTCAGGCTAATGACGAATTTTTCAGGCCAGAAGAGGATCTTGTGACCTATTCAGTATGTAAGAATGCACAATTTTCTATTGAGAACTTTCTAAAGGGTTACCTTCTGCAGCACAATGTTGAGCTTGCTGATTGCAAAACCCTGGATTGCCTGTATGAGAAATGTCTAGACATCAACAGTAGCTTTGCAAAGCTTGATTTAAGTGCCCTTCAGTGCCGGTCCAATGCTATAAATACCAGAGATTGCAGTGAGGTGCCTAAAGTAAGCAGATGTTTAAATGCAGCTAATAATCTGGAAGCTCTTCTTAAACAAGAGCAGATTATTACCTGATTTTTTTTAAACTTTATTTGACCTTAAGTTTTAATTTAAAAGGAGTTTTTAACCCTTCCCAGGTTGAAAAACTCCTTTTTTTCATAAAAAAATCCCACCTCAAAAAGAAGTGGGATTACTATTTCCAACAGATTTGCTCTGTTACATCATTCCGGGCATGCCTCCGCCCATTCCTCCGGGCATACCTCCGCCTCCTTTGTCCTCCTCAGGGATGTCTGTAAGAGCACATTCTGTAGTCAGAATCATTCCTGCAACGGAAGCAGCATTTTCAAGAGCCACTCTGGTTACTTTTTTAGGATCTATAATACCTGCTTTCATCATGTCCACAAAGGTGTCAGTTTTGGCATCATATCCAAAATTTTTGTCTCCTTCAAGTACTTTATTGATGACTACTGATCCTTCGCCTCCTGCGTTTTCAACGATAGTTCTAAGAGGGGATTCCACAGCGCGTACCACGATTTGTATACCAGTAGCTTCATCGTCATTCTCCGCTTTTAAATTGACTAATACAGCCTGCGCGCGAACAAGGGCAACTCCACCACCTGCTACGATTCCCTCTTCAACGGCCGCTCTTGTGGCATGAAGGGCATCGTCAACTCGGTCTTTTTTCTCCTTCATTTCCACTTCTGATGCAGCACCTACATATAGGACGGCAACACCTCCGGCAAGTTTAGCCAAACGTTCCTGAAGTTTTTCCTTATCGTAATCTGAAGTAGTAGATTCTATCTGAGACTTAATCTGGTTTACACGGTTTTCAATAGTCTCATTGTCTCCGGCACCATTTACAATAGTCGTATTATCTTTATCGATAGCTACTTTTTCGGCAGTACCAAGCATATCGATGGTAGTATTTTCAAGGGTAAACCCTCTTTCTTCAGAAATTACTGTCCCACCTGTGAGGATGGCGATATCCTCAAGCATTGCTTTTCTTCGGTCTCCAAAACCTGGAGCTTTAACAGCAGCAATTTTAAGTGAACCACGTAATTTATTTACTACTAGAGTGGCAAGAGCTTCTCCATCAACATCTTCAGCAATAATTAAAAGAGGCTTACCAGACTGAGCTACGGGCTCCAGGATCGGTAAAAGATCTTTCATCGCGGATATCTTCTTGTCAAAGAGAAGAATATAAGGATTCTCAAGATCAGAAGTCATTTTTTCACTATTGGTAACAAAGTATGGAGAAAGGTAACCCCGGTCAAACTGCATTCCTTCAACCACATCGACGTGAGTTTCGGTTCCTTTTGCTTCTTCAACGGTGATCACACCTTCTTTTCCTACTTTTCCAAAGGCCTCGGCGATAAGTTCCCCGATATGCTCGTCATTGTTGGCAGAAATAGATGCAACCTGCTTAATTTTTTCAGAAGAGTCACCAACTTCCTTTGTTTGTTTTTCAAGATCTTTGGTGAGTGCTGCGACTGCTTTATCGATCCCGCGTTTAAGATCCATTGGATTAGCTCCGGCAGCAACGTTTTTAAGACCTTCTTTAACGATCGCCTGTGCGAGAACGGTAGCTGTAGTGGTCCCGTCACCGGCCAAATCGTTGGTTTTTGAGGCTACTTCCTTAACCATTTGAGCCCCCATATTTTCCAGAGCATCTTCCAGCTCTATTTCTTTCGCTACGGTAACCCCATCTTTGGTTACGGTAGGTGCTCCGAAAGATTTGCTAATAATCACATTACGTCCCTTTGGTCCAAGGGTTACTTTTACGGCATTTGCCAATGCATCTACACCGCGTTTAATCCCGTTTCGGGCTTCGATGTCAAATTTTATATCTTTGGCCATAGTTAATTTAATTTAGTTAATTCCGCGATGGCGGAATGCTATTAATATTAATATTTTATTGAAAACTTCCCTTATAGGGAAAACTGAAGTCTTATACTATTGCAAGTATGTCATCTTCCCGCATAATAAGGTAATCCTTACCTTCCAGCTTAAGTTCAGTCCCGGCATATTTGCCATAGAGAACCATGTCTCCTTCTTTTACGCTCATGTCATGATCCTTATTGCCTTTCCCTACTGCTACTACTTTTCCTCGCTGAGGTTTTTCCTTGGCGGTTTCAGGGATGTAAATTCCCGAAGCGGTTTTTGTTTCGGCTGCTGCCGGCTCGATAAGTACCCGGTCTGAAAGCGGTTTAATGTTTAGTCCCATTTTTTTATTAATTTATTTTTAAGGTTAATTAACTTTTTAGTGAATACCGGGGTTTCTAAAATTGTGCCATCGGATATTTCCTGACATATAGAAACAAAAAATGCCAGCTTGTCATAAGCTGGCATTAATTTATTTTGTGTTGTATTGCTGGATTCCTAGTTGTTGTCAGCTTCCGGATCAACTGGAGCCTGAATAGGTGCAGGAATATTTGTTTCGATTTCTTCCTCTCCTTCAAAGACACGTGACTCACTAATTCCACTTCCATCCATAATTGTGATATTGGAAAGCAAGATCAGAACCAATAATAAAGTAGCCAGTGTCCAGGTGCTCTTGTCTAAAAAGTCACCAGTTTTTTGAACGCCACCTACCTGTTGGCCTCCTCCTCCAAAAGAAGATGATAAACCGCCTCCTTTAGGATTTTGTACCATAATTACTACTACCAGTAAAAAGGCTACAATAATAATTAGTGCTAAAAAAATAGTGAATGTGCTCATTCTTAAGTGTTATTATTTTCTTGTAATTTCTCTATTGCCCGAATTTGGTCTGCAAAGAAACCACTTTTTTCGGGATTTTTCAAAATTAAAATTTTATAAGCCTGGATAGCTTTATTGTAGTTTTTTTGCTCTAGGTATACCTTCGCTAAAGTCTCTGTCATCAGTGCCTCTGGAGAGGTATTACTGCGTTCTGCAAGATTGCTCTTTTTAGTGGTTTTAGCCGGTTTTATTTTTGGACTTTTGGAAATGAATTCATCAATAAGTTCAAATTTTCTCGAAATATCTTCTGAAGTCTTCGGGGTTTCCCTTACTGGTTTGGCAGAAGTGAGTTTCAACCATTCCGAAAAAGAATGGGACTCTGAGGAATTGAACTCTAATGGTTCGCCTATACCGAGTTGTTTATTGACGGAGGTATCTTTTTTCTTCTCTTCCCCTTCCTTTGAGGCACTTTCTTGAAAAAGCTCGGGATCCATTACACGTTCCGATTCCGATTTTTTCATTTTAATGGCTTCATCTATTGCAATGCTTTTTCGGCCAAAAACTTCCTGGGCCTCATAAACCACGATGTTTTTTAAATTTTCTTCCTGTTCTTTTATTTGTTTGGCAATCCTATTTTGTTTGAACTCTACTGAAGTAATAAAATCGAAAAGGACACTTCGGTCTGTAGTATAGGCTGCTGTTCTTCTCAGAGCGGGATTATAGCTTAACGCGTTGTGATCTTTCAACCCTTTTAGTCTTAAAGCTCGGGCAGTTTGAAAATAAGAAGCGTCGGACAATACGCGCTCCAGCGCTTTTGTTTGGGCTTCGGTGATCGAAGCAGGCTGTTCAAGTATTTTTATGAACTCCTTTTTTTTCATTACCAATCGGTTAGAGCTGCGTTAAAGATATCCTGAGTTATTCTTGAATAAATCTCCTCTATGGCTGCATCTAGATTGGCGCCAATAAGCTGTTGGTTGGCAGGGTAATCATAATAGAAAGAGAATCTGCGTTCAAAATCTTTTTCAGGTTCCAGCGTGTTGTAATACCTTACCTGTACGGCAATGGTAAGCCTGTTTTCTGCAGCAGTATTATCGGCCGTTGCTGTCATAGGTGCTATGTAGTAGTCAATGATTTCACCTTCAAAAATTAGGTCGGCATTATTATTAGCGAGGTTCAGACTTGTTTGGTTCTGGATCAGGTCCTGGAGTTGAAGGGTAAATGTTCGGTCTATCCCAGGCTCTACAAGATCGGCTGTATTCTGAAAGAAATTAACCTGAAATGTCTGAGCATCCCCGGTATCAGCACCGGTAAAAGAATACATTCCACAGGATTGCACGACAAAAATCATTAAAAAGCAAAACAGCAATAGGCTCTTTTTCATCATAAAACTTCTGGTTAGAGATTATATTGTTTGATTTTGCGATATAAAGTACGCTCGCTAATTCCAAGTTCTTCTGCTGCTGCCTTGCGTTTACCGTTATGTCGCTCTAATGATTTTTTGATGAGTTCCAGTTCCTTGTCCTGTAAAGAAAGTGTTTCTTCCTCTTCTATTTCTTCAGCAAAATAATATTTGTCGTTTTCAGGTCTCTGAGTTGATTTTGGGCTTTGCTGTGGAATTTGTAAAACTTCTAATTTTTCCGCTGTTAGTTCTTCTGAATCAGCATCTTCCTCTTCATCTTCACTGCCGTAAATTTTATTGATAAGACTTTCGTTCTCATCACGCACCTTTTCGGTATTTCCATGTTCCATCAGTTTAAGCGTGAGGCTTTTAAGGTCGTTTAAATCGTTTTTCATATCGAATAATACCTTGTAAAGAATCTCGCGTTCATTGCTGAAATCGCCTTCTTTTTTCTTTTCAGCAATTACCGCAGGGAGGTTACTACCGATATCGGGAAGGTATTCCTTGAGATTTTCGGCGGTAATTACTCTCTCTTGTTCGAGAACGGAAATTTGTTCAGCAATATTTCTTAATTGCCTAATATTTCCACCCCATCTGTAATTTTCAAGCAACTTCACGGCTTCATCGTCCAGTTTGATGGTTGGCATCTTATATTTTAGGGCAAAATCAGAGGCAAATTTTCTGAATAAAAGATGGATGTCGCCTTTGCGAGCCCTCAGAGGTGGCAAGTGAATATCCACTGTACTTAATCGGTAATACAGGTCTTCTCTGAATTTCTCTTTCTTGATGGATTCCTGCATATCTATATTGGTAGCAGCTACAATGCGAACATTGGTTTTCTGAAGTTTGGAAGAACCTACCTTCATGAATTCCCCGTTCTCCAGCACCCTCAATAAACGCACCTGGGTAGGAAGGGGAAGTTCTCCAACCTCATCTAAAAAGATGGTACCCCCATCAGCTACCTCAAAATATCCGCTTCGGGTCTGCGTGGCTCCTGTAAAGGCACCCTTTTCGTGCCCAAAGAGTTCACTATCAATGGTTCCCTCCGGAATGGCACCACAATTAACCGCGATGTATTTACCATGTTTTCTATGGGAAAGGGAATGAATAATCTTGGGAATACTTTCTTTCCCCACTCCGCTTTCTCCTGTTACCAGAACCGAAATATCGGTAGGGGCAACCTGGATAGCTTTTTCGATGGCCCGGTTCAATTTGGGATCGTCGCCAATAATACCAAACCGTTGTTTTGTTGCCTGTATTGATTCCATAAAATTATTCTCTGCTCTTTCCACACTGGCGGAAATATATAGCCTTTAGTTCCAATTGAATTTCATTATTTAGTTAGGAAGCAATATTCTAGTTGTTCTCACTTAACCCTACCGGCTCTCCTATTAAGGTGGCACTGGTACAATCTTTTATCTTTACATTAACGAAATCTCCGACCTTATAGGTTTCTTTCGGGAATACAACAACCGTATTTTGGGTATTACGTCCACTCCAGTGTTCACTGGATTTTTTTGATTCTTTCTCTATGAGAACTTCAACGGTTTTTCCTATAAACTGCTTAGTTCGGTATAAACTGTGTTCCTGCTGAAGATTCACAATCTCAGTGAGTCTACGTTTTTTTATTTCCTCAGGCACGTCATCTTCAAATTTTCTTGCAGCCATTGTTCCTGGTCTTTCTGAATAGGCAAACATGAATCCGAAATCGTATTTTACATAATTCATCAGGCTTAGTGTATCCTGATGGTCGTCTTCGGTTTCGGTGGGGAACCCCGTAATGATATCGTGGGAGATACCGCAATCGGGCATTAACTTTTTAATATTGTCAATCAGGTTGAAATATTCATCCCTGGTATGCAGGCGATTCATTTTTTGAAGGATCTTATCACTACCGCTTTGAACCGGTAGATGAATATACTTGCAAATGTTTGGGTATTTAGCCATGGCTTCAATGACATCCAGGGTCATATCTTGTGGGTTGGAGGTTGAGAACCTGATCCGCATCTTTGGCTGAGCCTTGGCGACAAGCTTAAGAAGCCCGGCAAAATTGGTGGCAGTGGCTTTTTGAATTTCGGAGGCATTTTTAAAATCTTTCTTCAGTCCTCCGCCATACCATAAATAACTATCTACATTTTGTCCTAAAAGAGTGATCTCTTTGTAGCCTTTTGCAGCCAGGTCATTTACTTCTTCTACGATGCTTTGGGGATCCCGGCTGCGTTCTCTACCCCGGGTGAAAGGGACGACACAAAAAGTGCACATATTATCACAGCCTCTTGTAATAGAAACAAATGCGGAAACGCCATTGCTCTGAAGCCGAACCGGGGAAACATCAGCATAGGTTTCCTCTTTTGAAAGAATTACGTTTACCGCATTTCTTCCGGCTTCAACTTCATTGATTAGGTTAGGAAGGTCCTTATACGCATCTGGTCCGACTACCAAGTCCACTATTTTTTCTTCTTCAAGGAATTTATCTTTTAGCCGCTCGGCCATGCAGCCAAGCACACCAACTTTCATTTCCGGATTTATGCGTTTTACGGCATTATATTTTTCAAGTCGTTTTCTAACAGTTTGTTCTGCTTTTTCTCTTATGGAACAGGTATTTACCAGAACTAGATCCGCTTCCTCCAGGTTCTGGGTAGTATTAAAACCTTCCTTGGAAAGAATAGATGCCACGATCTCTGAATCACTGAAATTCATCTGGCATCCATAACTTTCTATAAAAAGCTTGCGGGTATTTTCCTTTTTTGGCTCCATCACAAGACTATTGCCTTGTTGTTTTTCATCAATTATCTTCTCCATAATACTTTTCTTCCCTTTTTAGGACTTTAAGATTTGCAAAGATAGGACTAAAGCTGTTTCTGACAAAGTGACAGAATTTTTTTTATTGTTCCTACGCAACCTTTCCTGCGTTTATGCATCTAGTAGGAAACTAACCTCTACAATTATGAGAATTTTATATTCATTGATCACTTTGCTTCTTATGGCTTTAATGACCTTATTTACTTCCTGTGAGAAAGAGGAAGAGGCTGGGAATGTGGAAATGGTGGCCGTGCCAGTGACTATGTCTGTAGCTGATTTTAGATCTTCAGTTTATATCCAGGAGCCAAAAGAAATCGAACAGGCCGGAAAGATCTATGCGTATAAAGATTTTGTTTTTGTCAATGATGTTAATCGCGGGGTGCATATTATAGATAATTCCAGCCATGAAAGTCCTCAAAAAATAAAATACTTAAAAATCCCTCAAAATACTGATGTCGCAATTAAGGAAGATAAGCTTTTTGCCAACAGCGGGATGGATCTGGTCGTTTTTGACATTAGTGATATCAATAATATAAAACAACTGGATAGAGTGGAGGACGTATTTGAGAACTATCAACCTTCGACCCCCCAGGGGGCTGCTTTCGTGGATACCGAAAATTTAGACTTCGAGAAGGAGGTGATAATTGGCTTTGTGTTAGAGCGGAGAAAAATTGAAATGGTTCGAAATGACCGGCGAATGCTGGCCGCTGAATCCTTTAATTCCAGAGCTTCTGGTGATGCATCTACCGGTACGGGAGGCTCTATGGCGCGTTTCAATATTAAAGATAAATTCCTTTATGTAGTAGGAAACCAGGCTCTTTCGGTTTTCAATATTTCCGATCTTTCATTGCCTGAACATGTTGGCACTGAGTATGTTGGTTGGCAAATAGAAACTATCTTCAATCAGGACGATTATCTCTACCTCGGAAGTTCTTCAGGAATGTATATTTACAGCATTGAGGACCCTTCAAGGCCGGAATTTGTATCCATGCTTCAACATGTTTTAGGGTGTGATCCTGTGGTTGTTGATGGGGATGAGGCTTATGTTACCATTCGTGGTGGCAATGAGTGTGGACAATCCTGGAGCCAATTGCAGGTGATTGATGTAGCGGATAAGCGAAATCCGGAATTGCTGGCTACTTATGAGATGGATAGCCCTTATGGTCTCGGTGTTAAAGACGATTTGTTATTCGTCTGCGATGGTGACTCAGGCCTTAAAATTTATGATAAAACCCAATCCCCCGGTTTAACCTTAACAGACCACTTTCAGGACATTAACACCTATGATGTAATCCCTCTGGAGGAGGTGCTGTTAATGGTTGGGGATAATATGCTGCATCAGTATACCTATGCAGATAATAAGATCAGGCTGTTAAGTTCTTTCAGTCTGGAATAATCCTTTTTGTTTGGTTTTTTAAAGGTGGAGCCGCGGAGTTTTCTTCGCGGCCCCTTAATTTTAGATGCTGTAGTTTCACAAGCCAAGCATTTGCTCCTTTACATTGGTAAAAAACTTTGAAACCTTATAATCTCATTTTCAATTGCTCTTCAGGAACAAGTCTAAAACTTTGACGGTGGTATTTAGTGGTCCCGTATTTCAAGATTGCCGTCCTATGCTCTGCAGTTGGATAGCCTTTATTCTGTTTCCAGTTATACATGGGATATTCTTCATGGATGCTTTCCATGAATGCATCGCGATAAGTTTTTGCCAGGATAGAAGCCGCTGCGATACTAAGATATTTTCCGTCGCCTTTAATAAAACAGCAATGGGAAATACCAGCATAAGGTTTGAATTTATTGCCATCTACCAAAATATAATCAGGCTGGCATTTTAACTGATCTATTGCCCTGTGCATGCCCATTATAGAGGCATTAAGAATGTTGTATTGGTCGATTTCATTCATGAATACATGAGAGACACCAAAAGAGGTACAATCCTTTTCGATAATTCCTCTTAGATGATTCCGGGTCTGCTGTTTGATCTGTTTAGAATCGTTTAATACCTCATTTCTAAAATCCTTGGGTAGGATAACGGCGGCCGCAGTAACAGGCCCTGCGAGACACCCCCTCCCAGCTTCATCGGTGCCGCATTCCATTAAATTAGTATCGCTGTAATAAGGGAGGAGCATGTTGAAATAGCTTTGGGTTCAAATGTAAAAAAATAGAATCAAATAATTTTATTAACAATAGTTTAATGAAAGGAAGTTTTTTTCATGCATATGTTTGCAAACCCTTAGTTTTATTGATTTTATTTTAATTTTATGAAATTTATAAACAACTAAATAATGTATCAAAATATTGAATAATTCTTAAATTTTGTGAAAAAAACAAAAATTTAGGTTTGTTTAATTAAGATAATTTTGTGATTTTAGCCGCAAGCTAATTCAAACTAACAAATATGAAAAAACGACTACACGTGATGCTAACGCTGTTATTGGCGTTAGTTGTGCAGCTTACCTTTGCACAGGAAAGGACCATAACCGGTACGGTTATGGATGAACAGGGTTTACCTCTACCAGGGGTAAACGTGCTGATTAAGGGTTCCACTACAGGGACTCAGACCGATTTTGATGGGAATTATTCGATAAATGCCTCTCTGGGGGATGTATTATCATTCTCATTTATTGGTCTTGCCACCCAGGAAAGAGTGGTTAGTGACCAGGATGTAATTAATATCACCATGGAAGGTGATGCGGCACAATTGGAAGAGGTTGTGGTTACCGGTCTGGCTGGAGCTACCAGTCGTAAAAAACTGTCAGTAACAGTAAACAAAGTTGATGCTGATGATCTTGAAGTCATTCCGGCTACTTCTGCCGCAAGCGCCCTTCAGGGAAAAGTTGCTGGGGTCACGGTAACTAATTTTGGCCAGCCTGGTTCAGGGTCTACTATCCAACTTCGTGGTGCTACCAACCTTTTTGGTGGACAGGAGCCTTTGATCCTCGTGGATGGGATCCAGGTAGAAGGTGGTATTCAGGATATTAATACTGATGATATTGCTTCCTTTGAGATCGTAAAGGGTGCTTCAGCATCTGCGCTTTACGGATCTCGTGCGGGGAATGGAGTTATTGTGATCACGACTAAGAGAGGAAAGTTCAACCAGGATGGACCTCAGGTTACTTTGAGAAATGACATAGGAATTTCTGAACTAGCTAACAAAATTGACATTAACCGATCTCATATCTATGAGCTTGCTGACGATTATCAAAGTGAAAACCGATATACAAGGTATGCTGGCGTGGGATATGCTGATGGTTATACAGGAGTGGGAAGACTAGGAGTCACCGGCGCAAGAATTCCTTCTGAGGATCGCTATGCCGACAATCCTTTTGGGGCATACTACGATAACCAGGATATCTTTTTTGAAACAGGAGTTGATTTGACTACTTATGCTTCTGTGTCTAATGCTTCTGAGTTTTCTAACCTTTTCTTCTCTGCCGAGAGAACACAGAATGAAGGTATTTTTGCAGAGACTGGTGGTTATGAAAGATATGCTGCACGTTTAAATGGAGATTTTAAGATAACCGATTGGTTAAAACTTACTACCAATAATAATTATATACGCTCTAATAACGAGACTCCAGGTGGATCTCTTGACGGGGTTATATTTGATCTTGCGCTTTCTGATCCTGATGTTGATCTTAGTGCGCTTAACCCTGATGGTCAGCCGTATTATTATATCCCGAATCCATGGGCGGCTACCACCATTAATCCTTTGTATAACCTGGCTACGATCAGGGAAAAAGCGGTTAGAAACAGATTCCTTGGTTCTTACAACTTGAATGTAAAATTCGCTGACCCTTTAAATTTAGATATGGAATATGCTGTGGAGAGTACCACCTGGAATAACCAGAGTCTTACTCCTTATACGGCTTTTCAAACCGGCGGATCCCTTGGAGGGGAAGATGTTGGATTCAGTTATTCTGAAGGTGGTTTAACTAAACAAAACTCTTATACTTTGTCTCAAAAGGCTCAAGCTACACTTAATTATGTAGATTCTTTTGGTGATTTGAATATTGCAGGTAAACTGAGTTACCTCATGGAAGATAATCATTATGAGTATTTCGACGCCTCAGGATATGACTTTACCTATCAAGGGGTGATTTCGCTTGATAACTTTGCTACTGATAGAACCAATATAGGTTCTACTTTACAGGATGAACGGGCTCAGAATTATTTCGCTATAGTAGGTCTTGATTTTAAGGATCGTTATATTCTTGATGCAATGTACCGTATTGATGGTTCCTCTTTGTTTGGTGAAGATAACCGATGGAACAATTACTACAGATTTTCAGGGGCATATAGAATCTCCGAAGACCTGCAAATTCCAGGAATTCAGGAAATGAAGATTCATGCTGCGATAGGTACTGCAGGGCAACGGCCCGGATTTAACTGGCAGTATGATTATACCGGCCTTAATTCAGGGGTAGTGGATACCGATCGTGTGCTGGCTAACCCTTCTTTAAAGCCTTCCTTAACAACAGAAAAGGAAATTGGTTTAAATGTTAGTTTCCTTGACCGGTTTACCTTTGAAGGAGTATATGCTAACGCAGAAACTGAAAACCAATTTATGTTTGTAGATATCTTTGCACCTGTGAATGAAGGTAGAAACAAGCAATGGCAAAATGTAGGTACTGTGGAGTTTAGCACCCTTGAACTAATGCTTAATGCGGAGGTTATCAAGCAAGAAGATTGGGGCTGGGATCTTGGGCTTCGTTACAGCAGGACAAGAAACGAAGTAAAACAACTCAATGTGGATCCTATTATCGTTGGTCCTGCAGGAACCAATACTCCTGGAAGAATCTTCCGAATCGAGGAAGGTGAGGAGTTCGGAGCTATGTATGGAGGTGCATTTGTTACCTCTTTAGAGCAAATGTCACAACAGTTACCTGAAGGTGCAAACATCAATGATTATGTCGTTAATCGTGATGGAGTGGTTGTACTGGCCGATGCTATTGGTACACCTAATGAAAAGGCGATAACCCGACTTGATGCTGATGGAAATACCTGGTTTGGTAAAATTGGTTCCCAAAATGCTGATTTCAATTTAGGACTAACATCTAATTTCAAATATAAAGGCCTTAACTTTTATATGCTTTGGGATTGGAAAGAAGGCGGAGACATATACAATCGACAAGGTCAATGGCTAACCAGAGATAATCGTAATGCGATGATGGATCAGGCCGGGGTGGCTGAAGGCGAGAAAAAAACTCAGGACTACTACCAGAGTCTTTATAATGCTAATAACGATCTTGAATTCTGGGTGGAAGATGGTTCCTTTGTTAAGCTAAGAGAGGCTTCTTTATTCTATACTTTTGGAAGAGACCAGCTATCCGGAATTGCCGATGGTTTCTTTAACTCCCTTAGAGTGGGTGTAACTGGAAGAAATTTATTAACTTTTACTGACTACAGTGGATGGGATCCCGAAGTACAAAGATATGATTCTCTTACCCAGAATTATTACGCTATCGACTATGGAGTTTATCCAGTATCACGATCTTATAATTTCTCGGTTCAAATTAAATTTTAAAAAAAAGAAATATGAAAAATATAAAACTAACATTCCTGGCTGCTTTCGCCCTGATGTTTTACTCCTGTGATATGGAGACTGATCTTGAGGTGCTTAATGAAGAGGAGCCAACCAGTGAGGAGTTAGCTAATGAGGCAACTGCTGATCAGCTCTTCCAAAGCTGGTATAACACTAAGAATAACTACTATGGACCCGGTTTGGTCACCAACGTTATGGCCGATCAGATTACAATGTCCTGGGGGAACATGGGGATGCGGGACATGTCTAGCGAACCCAGAATTGAATGGAATAATTCCTCTTCTTATGGAAGTCGTCAGGCAACGGAAAGTTATTTTAACTCTATGAACGCTATCTTATCTGATGCTAATGCGCTTGCAATTCAGGTTGAGAATGGAAGGGAGTTTTCGGATAATGATAAAGTTGAGTCTTTGGCCCGTTTTGGTCAGGGAGCAGCTATTGGTAGTCTAGCGCTACTTTTTGATCGGGTTTATGCCTTTGATGAGACCGGAACCCTTAACAATGGGGAGCCTCTTAATTTTGATGAAGCAATTCTATTGGCTCTGGACAAACTGGATCTGGCTATTGCTGCTGCCGATCGTGGTGATTTTTCGCTTTCGGAGGGTCAGGTCTACGGGCAATCACTAACCAGCGATCAGTGGAGCGAGTTTTTAAATACGCTTGCTGCAAGGATCTATGTCAATAGTGCCAGAAATGCCACTCAAAAAGCGGCTTTAGACTGGGGGAGAATCCTTGCTTACGCGGAAAATGGTTTGAGCTATGATTTCGCTGTGGGACAGGATGGTTGGAACCAGTGGTGGCCTGACTTTATTGGATATTCAATATACCCGGGATGGGGTAGGGTTGATATGAGAATCATTGGAATGATGGCGGATGACTATCCCAGTTACTGGCCAGCCGGAGTTACTAGCCTGCCTCCGGCTACCAGCCCGGATGCTAGATTTGAGGAGTACTTTGAGTATTTAGATTACCAGGACTTTCCTGAAGACAGGGGAACTTACCACTGGAGTACTTACAGACAAAAAAGATGGGATGACTGGTTGGCTTCTGGATTCACTACAGACCTCTATGAAATGCTCCAGGCAGAAAATGAAACTTACGAGGCAGAAGCTCACCTGTGGTTGGATGATCCTGCTGCAGCTGCGGCTGTTTTGAATGCTATGGATCGAGGTGGTTTACCGGATGTGCCGGCCGAAGAGGAAGCTATTGCCGATGCTATTCACTATGAAAGAATGGTGGAACTTATGAATACGGGCATGGGACTTGGTTTCTATGAAATGCGTGGGAAAGATCTATTGGAGCCGGGAACTTTATTGCATTTCCCTATTCCAGGGGCTGCACTTGATGCTGCCGGAATTCCTTATTATACTTTCGGAGGGACTACCGGAACTCCCGGAGAAGATTATTCTACCGGAGGCTGGAGATAAGAAACTTACCTAGTAATTGTTTTAAGGTCACCTGGAAAGGTGGCCTTTTTTTTTGTACTTATTCCTTTCGAGTTCCTATAAGTTAATCCATCGGTTGCATTAAATGCCATTTTTGACCCAGAACTATATTTAACTTCCGTTATATACTTTTTACTTGTTTTATTAAGAAATAATTAGGATTTTTGGCCCAGGCTAATTCAAATTAACTTAATAATGAAAAACAAATTACATGGTTTTCTAACGCTAATGTTAGCGTTCGTAGTGCAATTTACTTTTGCACAAGAAAAGACGATAACCGGTACGGTTATCGACGAAGACGGTTTGCCTCTTCCGGGGGTGAATATTATTGTTAAAGGCACCATGAATGGTGCTCAGACAGATTTTGATGGGAATTATAGCATCAGTGCTGAGAGTACAGATGTGCTAGTATTTTCCTATGTTGGTTTTGCGACCCAGGAAATTCCTGTGGGTGATAAAACCAGAATTGATGCTACTCTTGGGGTAGATGCAGCTGCTCTTGAAGAAGTTGTTGTAATGGGATATGTCTCGAAAAGAAGAGATGATATGACTGGTTCTGCTGTTCAATTAGGTTCAGATGAACTCCAGCAAACCCCTATGGCTTCTGTTGATCAGGCTCTTCAGGGAAAAGTTGCAGGATTGACTATTCAGAGTTCTTCAGGTACTCCTGGTGCCGTTCAGAACATCAGGATTCGTGGGGTAAGCTCACTTAACGCAGGAACTGAACCTTTGTACGTAATTGATGGAGTGCCAATCATAAATAATAATGTTGGTGGTGCTGATTCTGGTTCTTCTTTATCTCCTCTTGCCAGTATCAACTCTAATGATATCGAGAGTATGACGGTACTAAAAGATGCCTCTGCTACAGCTGCTTATGGTGCACGTGGCGCGAATGGGGTAATTGTTATTACTACTAAAAGTGGTAAAGAAGGAAAAACTACTTTTAATGTAAGTTCTTATTATGGTTTTACCAATAATGCTATTGATGGACCGAAAATGCTTACAGGAGCTCAGCGGGAAGAACTTTTCTATGAAGGGGTTCTCAATACCTTTGGAGAAGAATATGGATTAACCTCTATTGAAGACGCGAGAGAATTTGATACCAATCTTTTGGAGTCCTCTTACGGGCGTTCTTACCAGGCATGGAATGCGGCCGGAAGACCTGAAGGTAACTGGGAAGAGAATATCAAAAATGAAGATGCCCCTATCCAGGAGCACGTGATCTCTGCAACAGGTGGCGCCGAAGATCATAATTTCTATGCTTCACTAGGATATTACGATCAGGAAGCTACTGTAATTGGTGCGGAGTTCGACAGAATTTCAGGAGCCTTGAATTTTAGCAAGCAATTTAATGACAAGCTTGAATTCACCACTGCAAATAATGCTTCGCATACGTTCCAGGATGGTATTCTTGAGGGAAGTGCTTATTTCTCTTCTCCGCATACCGCTAAATATTTTATGTCTCCTATCGATCAGCCTTACAATGAAGATGGTTCCATAAACATTGGTACAGGTCTTCCTAACCCATTGTATATTGCTGAAAACGATATTGACCAGTCTAAGCTTACCAGGATTCTTTCCAACAATTCCTTGAACTGGCAAACTCCTATTGAGAATCTTTCAGCTACTTCTAGATTCTCTGTAGATTACCAGGTATACAATTACAAGAGATACCGTAACCGTGTAAGAGGTGATGGAGATGCTACCAATGGATATGGATGGGCTGTAAATAGAAATACAGCTACTTACGTTTTCCAAAACTCACTGGATTATTTTTGGAATACAGGAGATCATAATTTTGATTTTAAAGTGCTTCAGGAATATCAGAAGTACAGAAGAAGTTATCTAAGTGCTCAAGGAGATCAGTTCGTTGCTGATGGGTTGACAAACCTTGCTTCTGCTGGTAACCCAATTGGAGCTTATTCAGAATTTACAGATTGGTCTGTAGCTTCTTACCTTGGTAATGCTTCTTATAACTTTAACAATCGATATGTTGTAGATCTTACATACAGAAGGGAAGGGAACTCAAGATTTAGTTCAGATAACCGTTGGGGAGATTTCTGGGCCGTTGGTGCTGCCTGGAATCTGCACAGAGAAGCTTTCCTTGCCAATAATGACATGATTAATACCCTTAAACTTAGAGGGTCTTATGGGAAGACTGGTAATGCTAATATAGATATTAACAGCTATCAGGTATTGTTTAATTATGATGCCGACTATGCAGGGACAGGTGCTTCTTATCCTGATACCTTTGGTAATGAAGATCTTACCTGGGAAACCAGTTACACCCTTGATGTAGGTCTTGAGTTTGGTTTAATCGAAAATAGAATTACCGGTTCTCTTGCATATTATACTAAGGAAACCGAGGATATGTTACTTAACGTACCTCTTTCTTTAACTTCCGGCTTTGATACTCAAAGAAGAAATATTGGAAGAATGGAGAACAGCGGTTTTGAAGCTGAACTTGATCTTGCTATAGTTAGATCTAATGACTTTAACCTAAGTATAGGAGGAAATGTGGCTACTGTTGAAAACGAAATTCTTGAACTTGCTACAGATGCAAACGGAATAGAAATTCCAGTTATTAATCCTGATGCTCCAAGTGGTACTCAGCGTTCAGAAACTGGTTCTATGGTTAACGAATGGTATATGCCAACCTGGGCGGGAGTTGATCCTCAAACTGGAGTGGATACCTGGTATGAGAATGGTGTTGATGGAGCAACTACTACGAATTATAATGCTGCTGAAAGAGCATTTCAGGGGAGTAGCGCTTTGCCTACCTTAACAGCGGGACTTAACTTTCATGTGGATTACAAAGGCTTTTTCCTTGATGCTAGCGGGTACTATGCTGGTGGGCATTCCACCTATGAATCTTGGCACTTATACCTTAACCAGCCGAACCTATATTCAGCGGGGATTTACAATGGTTATGCAAGCCTGATGGACAGATGGCAGCAACCGGGTGATCAAACCAGGGTTACAAAAATGATCTATGGTGGTCAGCCATGGCAGTATAATTCTAAATTCTTGCATGAAGGAGACTTCTTCAGACTTAGAAATGTAACTGTAGGATATGACTTTTCCCCTGCTATAAACGATGCTATCGGATTAAATTCAGGACGAATTTTTGTTAGAGGTACAAACCTTTACACCTGGGTTAAAGATGACAACCTTCAGCACGATCCTGAGGTTGAACAATTAGGTTTTACCAGTATATTTACTCCCCCACTTAAGTCCGTGGTGTTAGGAATTAACTTAAATATTTAAGAACTATGAAAAAGACAAATAAATTTATATACGCAGTCTTAATTGCCGCTCTAACGGTAGTAGGTGCGTGTTCAACAGATGATCTTAATCCTTCTTTAGAGCAATCTAAAGAGGGAAGTGAGGCGCTGGCAACTGTTGGAGATATGGAGGGCCTTATTAAAGGTGCTTATAACAGAATGTCCAGTGCAGCTTATTATGGAAGAGATTACTTTGTTACCAACGAAGTTAGAACTCCGAATGCCTTTTCCAATGGTAATTCAGGACGGTTTGTAACTCAGGCGCAGTTTGCTTATTTACCTAGCGGAACCTTCTTCTGGGATGAAGCTTACGGTGTTATTGCAATTGCAAACATCCTTATCGGTGCAGATCTTTCTACTCTGGAAGGTGATCAGGAATATGCCAAGCATATCCAGGGTCAGGCCTATGCCATTCGAGCCCTTGCGCATTTTGATCTTTTGAAAACTTTTGGCCAGGAACATACCGGAGGTACTCTTGGAGTTCCTTATATGACCGAGTTCAAGGGAGAAGATAATATTCCTTCAAGACCTACTATTGAAGATAATCGCAGTATGATAATGAGTGATTTTCAGACTGCATTTGAATTGATGAGTGAAGACTTTTTCGATCCTTCAAAGGAATTCATGTCTAAATATACTGCTCCAGCTCTTGAATCCAGGGCTGCTGTTTACTTCGAAATGTGGCCTGAAGCAATTGCAGCTGCTGAAGAAGTGATCAACTCCGGGAAATATGACATCGTGGAAGCAGATAATTTTGTATCTTCTTTTGCAGTAGATGGTGCAGTTAATTCTCTTTTTGAAATCGCGCTTAGCGGAACTGATAACCAGGGAAGTGATTCTATGGAATATATTTACCGTGGTGAATCTTATGGAGATATAGAAGCTGCTCCGAACGTACTGAACCTTTATGAGGATTCAGATGTGCGTGAAGATGTACTTGGAATGGATGGAGAGATGATCAGAAATATGGCTAAATATCCGGATCGCGAAGCTAATATTCCAGTGATCCGTTATGAAGAAGTGATTCTTAACTATGCAGAAGCTTTACATCGATCATCTACACCAGATGATGCCGAGGCACTTGTTCAGCTTAACAAGATCCCGGCACATAGAAATGCTACTCCATATACTGAAATTAATCTTGCTAATATTCTTGAGGAGAGAAGAAAAGAATTCATTTTTGAAGGTCTTTACTACTGGGATTTATTGAGAAATGGCATGGATATCGAGAAGATCGATGCTCAGCAAAACATTACGGAGACTATTCCTTATGGTGATTTTAGACTTGCTTATCCTATTCCATTAATTGAACTGGATGCAAACTCTAATATGGAGCAGAATCCTGGATACTAAACTTTTTTAAGTTACTATTTTAAAACCGCCCGGAATTTTCCGGGCGGTTCGTTTTTATGGATATTCATCTTCTATTTTGGCCGGGGAATAGATAAAATCATTTCGACCAAACCTCAATGGCTGTTATTAAGGGTTGATATACCATAAACTAAAACTTTATACAAAACAGCCTTTGTTTTTTTAAATAATATAACTTTGTTGCAAATTCTCTTGAATGAAGAACTTGTTTCTTTTGCTGATATTAATGCCTTCTTGGGTTATTTCACAAAACAGACTTGCTGCACCTGATCAAAGGGGTGGGCAGGAGCAGTCCCAGTCCGATACATTGCCGAAGGCCCCTGTGGAAGATTACAAAATAATTTCCATTGACAGTGATACCACCTATGTGGATACTAGTCTTAATATTCACAAAGAGTATAAATTTAATTACCTGCGAAAAGATAATTTTGAGCTGCTAAGCTTTCCCAATACCGGTCAAACCTATAATTCCTTGAGCCTGCGATATGAAACAGATAAGCTAATGCCAGGTTTTGTTGCCGGAGCAAGACACTTTGGCTTTATGGACGTTGAGGATATTGATTATTATCATGTACCTACACCTTTAACTGAATTATATTTTAAAACCGTACCTGAACAAGGACAGCAGCTTGATGCCTTCTTTACAATCAATACCTCTGATAGGTTAAATTTTTCTATAGCCTATAAAGGAGTTCGGGCTTTGGGTAAATACCAGCATCAGTTAACCAGTACAGGAATATTCCGAACAACACTTAATTATCAGACCCTGAATAGAAAATATCAGCTTAAGTCTCATTTCGTTTCCCACAAGCTATTGAATCAGGAAAACGGTGGACTAAGCCCCCAGGCGATGGACCAATATACCAACGAGGAGGAAGAATTTGAAGATCGCTCACTTTTGGAGATGAATTTTGAAAATGCCCAAAGCACACTTTTTGGGAAGCGATTTTATCTTGACCATTTATACCATCTGGCCGAGCCACGGTCCGATAATACCAGTGCGCTTTCTTTTGGGCATGTTTTTCATTTTGATTACAAGAAATTTCAGTTTGAACAGACCCAAGCGATCAACGATATCTTTGGGGAGTCTTTCGATAGCGCTAACCTTAATGATGTGGTTCGTCTTGAAGAACTTACCAACGAGGCCTACGCCCGGTTTACTAATGATGTCCTAGGGGATTTAAGGGCAAAAGCTTCTATTGTAAACTACAATTACGGATACAATACTGTGTATTATACTTCCGAAGGAAGAATTGATAATCGCTTGAAAGGAACCAATTATTCTGCTGGTGGTCAGTATGAAAATAACTTTGGCGGTTTTAGCATTGAAGCCGATGCCATGCTGAGTTTTGGCGGTGATTTCAATGCAAATTATCTGACTGCTTCGGCAGCCTATGCCTTTAACCCGGAAAACAGAATTGAATTTGGGTTTAACCAAAACAGTAGGTTACCCGATTATAACTTTATGCTTTATCAAAGTAATTACCTTAACTATAACTGGCAAACCAATTTCGATAATGTGAATACCCAACAAATTTTCTTTAGGCTGGATTCGGAAAAACTTGCGGAAATTGATGGTGAAATCACACAAATCCAGAATTTTGCTTTTTTTGGTTTGAATGAAGCGGGAATGGTCAGACCTTTTCAATTCGATGACCAGTTGCGTTATTTTAAATTAAAGGCTTACCGCGGTTTCGACCTAGGTGTTTTTGGTTTTGATAATACTGTAATGTATCAAAATGTTCTTGACGGGGCATCGGTTTTAAAAGTTCCGTCTTTTGTAACCCGGAATACGGCCTATTATCAGGATTATTGGTTTCAAAGGGCGCTTTTTTTGCAAACTGGCCTTACTTTTAAATATTTTACTCGATATGAAGCCAATTCATACGACCCGGTTCTTGCAGAATTTTATGTTCAAAATGAAATGGAAATCGGGAATTATCCTGTTGTGGATTTCTTTTTTAACGGGAAAGTAGACCAGACCCGTATCTTTTTTAAGCTTGAGAATGTGAATTCCCTGCTTAATGGCAATAATAATTTCGTGGCCCCGGGTTATCCCTACACCGATTTCCTTATAAGATTTGGTCTTGTCTGGAACTTTTTCATGTAATTATTAATTGGTTTTCTTTTTTTTTAGAGTGGATTTATCTAAAATTTTCGCCGATTTGGTCTGTAAAGACTTCTTTTTGTTGTGGATTTTAATATTGAAGCTGAATGCAAGCTAAGAATCTCGTAAAAAATAGAGGGATTTGTAAAAACCCTTGTGTAATGAAAAAACAGCTGTATATTTGCAGCCGCTTACAGGGATAACAGGAGTTATAAAGGTAGGCGGAAGTTCTTTAACAGCGTGGATTAAG
>NZ_JBSYGG010000016.1:0-67361 GCF_054121475.1 Salegentibacter profundi | reverse complement strand
AGGAGTGAAAAATGTAGAATTCTTTCTATACAGATTAACCACAATCTTTGCTTAAACACAACTATTAGGCTTGATCCGGTACTACTCAGAATATTTAATACGCCAAAAAGGACAACTGCGCCGTAAACGAGCAAAACAACAAGTTGATAAATTTATTGATTAACAGATTCTCAATGGTATGATGTTCCAATAAATATTCGTTCAGGTTATTTAATTCTAATGGCTGTGTCCACCTTCGCCCTTCTGCATTTCAGCCATTAGATAGTAGGCATTATTATACGCAAATCCCGTGTTCTCTGGTAGATCTTTTAATAGCTTTACTTCAACCCATTCCCCTTCATCGGTTCCGATTATAACTTCTACAGGTCTAAAGCTCCATGCACCTCCTTCTTCTGCCGTAAAGGCATAAAATTTACCCCCTTCTCTTACTATAGCAGATTCGGGTAGTGCTGTGGTTCGTTGATTATCGACCGCAATTCGCCCTCTTACATACATTCCCGGCACGAGTTTTTCAGGCCTGTCGATAATTTCCGCATGTACATGGACTGCTTTAGGATCCTGTTCAAAGTTTTTGCTCACAGAAATGATTTCCGCCGTTAATTCAGTTCCGGGTAGTGATTCGATAGTGAAGAATACTTTCTGTCCTTTCTCTACTTTGGCCACATCTTTTTCAAATACCATAAGGTCCACATGAACATGTTTGGTATTAATGATATGAAACATTTCAGACTGCGCCTGTACAAACTGCCCGGTTTTTATGTTGACCGATTGAACAGCACCATCTATAGGGCTTCTCACCGGAATCCTTTGCTGAATATTACCATTGAGAATAGCTTCAGGGCTAATGTTTAATTGTTGCAGTTGAGCCTTTAGCCCTGCTACCTGTCCCCTGAGGTTTTCCAACTCTGCCTCGGCACGTTGAAAGATCTGCCCGGAACCCACTCCGGCTTCGTACAATTTCTTTTGCCTTTGGAATTCTTTTTCCTGATAATTCAGACTGTTCAAGGCGTTCATATACTGCGTTTGTACTTCGATGATCTCCGGATGTTCAATATATGCCAAAACATCTCCACGCTGAACTTCATCTCCTTCGATCACTCTTATTGACGATACGTTACCTCCAATAACAGGAGTAACTGTAGCTTCATTTTGGGGTGGGACCTCCAGCTCTCCATTTGCCTGTACATAACCACTCATTAACTTGGTTGTAAGGCTGTCAATCTTCATGTTAAGTACATCGAACTGCTGTTGTGACAGCATAGCTTCCTTGACTGCTTCTGTTTTAGCAGGTTTACCGGCTGCTTCGTTCTCTGTGACCTCTTTTCCATTATTTTCCCCGCAAGACAGTAAAAGGAGAAACGAGAGCATATATATAATTTGAAACTTCATCTTTTTAGTTTTTGTTTGTTAGGTAAAATTGTAGTTCTGCAAGGGCTATCTGGTAATTCTCAAAAGCCTCGAGCGCTTTAATTTCTGACTCCATTGCATTGTCTAAATTCTGAATAAAAGCCACATATTCAATGGCACCTTCATTAAAGGCAAGTAATGAACCCTCCCGTTGTTCCTTCAGTAATGGCAGGACTTCATCCTTGTAAAACAGCCAGGAAGATTTCCATCGCTTATAGTTTCTCAAGGCAATTTCATAATCAGATTTAATCTGGTCCTTCTGAAAACCGGCAGCTCTTTGTGCAATTTCCCGTTCAATTTTTGCCGCTTTAGCTTCCCCGTGTGCAGCTCCGGAAAGGATTGGGATAGATATTCCGGCCTGATAATTATAATAACCGGTTGCACCATTCACTTTTTGAAGCCCGTACTGAACACTGAAATCTGGAAGGAAATTAGCCTTTTCTGCCGCATAAGCAGCTTCTGCCACCGCAACCTTCTTTTCAGAAACTTCCAAAAGAGGATGATCCTCAGGTAGATCTCCGGTAAGGAAAATTTCATCCCTCCGAATATCTTGAAAATCATCAGGGACATCATAGACTTCCTCATCTCCCAACCAAAGATTCAGTTTTTGGACGGCTGTCAAATAATCCGTTTCGGCCTGTTGTAAATCAATTGATATTTGATTGATCTTATTTTTGGCTGTCAGCATTTCTAATCTCGAAATGGCCTCGACCTCGTACCTCAGACTAACTGCCTGTTCTAATTTTTGGTACAGGGAATCCAGTTCCTGAAATAACAGATACTGTTGTTTTGCTGAAAAGGCACGACTCCAGGCTATTTTCACCTCCTGTGCTACCTGAAGTTGAGACAGATTATAGGCTTCTTCGGCTAGCGCGATCCTTTTCTTGTAAAGCTTGGTTTTAGAAGGTATTCCTAATAAATCAATACCCTGCTGTTGAACGCCGATCGTGGTGTATATTCCACCGGAATCTCCAAGCTCTTCTCCTCCCGTAAATACTTCCGTTTCCCCAAGATCCCAGGCAGATCTTTTCACTGCCTGCTCCTGGTCAATTCTGGACTTCCCATTCTTCAGAAGTGGATAATTCCGGAGAGCCAAGGCTACTGCTTCCTCCTGAGTCACCTGCGGAGACAGTTCAGTTGTTTGAGCATTTAGACCAGAAGGTAAAAGGAACAGGATAAGAATTACCGCAAAAGATCCACCTATCGCTGGTTTAAATTTCATCCTGCCCGACTTTGACTCAACCCATTTATAGAGAATAGGCAAAATGAACAACGTGAGCAGGGTAGAGGTGATCAGCCCTCCAATAACTACAGTTGCCAAAGGCCGTTGCACTTCTGCACCCGCAGAGCTCGATATGGCCATTGGTAGGAACCCGAGCACATCAGTAAGAGCCGTCAACAAAATGGGACGGATTCTACTTCGTGTTCCAAGACTGATCCTTTCATTTAGATTTTTCACACCTTCTTCTTTTAATTCATTGAAGCTGCTTATAAGTACAAGACCATTTAAGACAGCTACTCCAAATAAAACAATGAAACCAACCCCGGCTGAAATGCTAAAGGGCATGTCTCGCAGCCATAAAGAAAATATTCCTCCAATAGCTGCAAGTGGAATGGCTATGTAGATTATGGTGGTTTGCTTAAAGGACTTTAGAGCAAAATAGATCAGGATAAAAATAAGGAGCAGGGCAATAGGAACTACAATTTGCAGTCTCTTACTTGCTCTTTCAAAATTTTCGAAAGCTCCGCCGTAACGAATGTAATAGCCGGGCGGTAGTTCAAACTCAGCATCCAGTTTGGTTTGTATATCTTCCACTACAGATTTTACATCACGATTCCTGATATTGACGCCCACGTAGGTACGGCGGTTGGTATTATCTCTGCTGATCTGCATCGGACCGGGCTGATAACTTATTTCAGCCACTTCTTTTAGCGGTATTTGGTTTCCTGAAGGCAGGGTAACATAAAGATTTCTGATATTTTCGATACTCGTTCTTTCTTCTTCCTGTAATCGCACTACCAGGTCAAATCGCTTTTCTCCTTCAAAAATAACTCCCGCTTCCCCGCCTGCAAAAGCCGATTGGATAAGGGAATTCAACTTCTTGATCTGTAAACCGTATTGCGCAGTTTTATTTCTATTATAGTTTACGGTGATTTGCGGTAATCCAGCTGTAGCTTCCACCTTCATATCGGCAACCCCTTCAACAGTAGAAATAATACTGCCCATCTCCTGCGCCTTACTTGCCAAAACCTGTAAATCCTCACCATAAAGTTTAACTGCAACATCTTCTCTTACCCCGGTAAGAAGTTCATTAAACCTCATTTCGACGGGTTGCGTGAATTCATAACTCACTCCGGGAATAATGCCGATGGTTTCTTTGATCTTGGTAATAAGTTCATCTTTTGAATCGGCAGAGGTCCACTCTTCTTTATCCTTTAAAATAATAAAGCTGTCTCCAATGTCCATAGGCATAGGATCTGTTGGTACGTCAGAAACACCGAAACGGGTGACTACTTGTTCTATTTCCGGATAAGCTTCCAGGAGAAGCTGTTCTATTCTTGTGGAGGTCGCGATTCCTTCGTCAAGAGAACTTCCCGGTTTTAGAATGATATGAAAAGCTATGTCTCCTTCGTCAAGCTGCGGAATAAATTCCCCTCCCATTTTGGTAAACATAAAGGCTGCCAAAGCGAATAAAGCTATAGCGGAGCCGAGTACAATTTTTCCTCTTTTTAAGGATTTGTTTAATAGGGGCTCATATTTATTCTGAACCCAACCTACAAATTTATCACCATAGGATCTTTTCCGCTTTTTACTTTCCTTGAGAAAGAGAGCAGAGATCATAGGAACGTATGTCAAGCACAAGATCATTGCACCCAGCATGGCGAATATAAAGGTAAGTGCCATTGGCTTGAACATTTTTCCTTCAACACCTTCCAGGGCAAGGATGGGAAGAAAAACGATGAGAATAATAAGCTGTCCGAAAAAGGCAGAATTCATCATCTTTTTAGCCGAAGAGGAGGCTATGTTATTTCTCTCGGTTTTGTTTAATTCGCTTCTTTTCTTCATGCGCTGATGAATAGTAAAAACAGTACTTTCAACAATGATCACTGCTCCGTCGACTATGATCCCAAAATCTATTGCTCCGAGACTCATCAGGTTTGCCCAGACGTCGAAAAGGTTCATGAAAATAAAAGCAAATAAGAGGGAGAGAGGAATTGTTGAGGCGACTATTAATCCTCCTCGCCAGTTCCCCAGGAGAATCACCAGAACAAAGATCACGATCAGTCCCCCTTCGAGCAGGTTTTTTGTAATTGTGGAAGTGGTGTCACTAATAAGTTCACTTCTATCCAAAAATGGCTGTATGGAGATTCCTTCGGGAAGGGATTTCTGAATCTGCTCGATCCTGTCTTTTACATTATCAATTACTTCATTGGAATTGGCTCCTTTCAGCATCATCACCATTCCTCCAACGGCTTCTCCCTGTCCGTTTTTTGTCAGCGCACCATAACGCACGGCACTACCTATACGGACATCAGCAACGTCTGCAATTGTTATAGGTACGCCGCCGGAAGTAGTGACAACAATTTTTTCCAGATCTTCGACACTTCTGGCAAGTCCCTCACCACGAATGAAGTTGGCCTGATGGTTCTTTTCGATGTAAGCCCCACCTGTATTTTGATTATTACTTTCAAGGGCGGTAAAAACATCAGAAATGGAAAGTCCAATAGCTTTTAATTCATCGGGGTCTACAGCAACTTCATATTGCTTTATCATTCCGCCAACACCGTTGACTTCTACAACTCCCGACACCATAGCCATTTGTCGTCGTACAATCCAATCCTGAATTGTTCTCAGCTCAGTAGTGGAGTACTCGTCCGTGAATTCCTCTTCTACTTCGAGAGTGTATTGATAAATTTCCCCCAGACCGGTAGAAATAGGTCCCATGGAAGGTTGTCCAAATCCTTCGGGGATTTCATCTTTTACAGCATTCAGTTTTTCACCTACTAACTGCCTGGGGAGATAAGTACCCATGTCGTCTTCAAAGACAATAGTTACTACGGAAAGTCCGAACCTGGAAACTGAGCGAATCTCTGTTACACCTGGTAGATTACTCATTGCAATTTCTACAGGGTAAGTAACGAACTGCTCGATGTCTTCAGTTCCTAAATTGGGTGCTTGGGTGATCACCTGGACCTGATTGTTGGTGATATCCGGTTGGGCATCTACCGGGACTTGAAAAACGCTCCAGATCCCTGCACCAATTAATACCACTGTTAATAGACCAATAATAAATTTATTATTGATCGAAAAGTCAATGATCTTATTAATCATATATGATAATTAAATTCAGTTTGTAAAAAAATTCTGGCCTGGGCCAATGACAACAGGATATAAGTATCCTTAACTGAATTTAATACGGGGAGGTTGAAAGAGAGAAAATGCGATTTCCCTGCCTGTACTTTCTCCAAACAAAGGTGTCAAAAAGGGTGTTTGTGGCTCAAAAACTTCGAAGGTACTTGTGTTGAGGTTCACCATATGAATGTGACAGCAGTGACATGCGCAAAAAGGAGGACAGTCATCAGAAGTTCCATGCTGGTCCCCTTGCTGATCCTGGTTTATTTCCAAACTAACGGAGATCGTATCCTGACTTTCGGATACGGCAATGTCATCGCAGGGAACAAAATTTAAACCCAGGAAATAAATAGATAGTATGACCGCGAAAAATTTCACTGTGCAAATGTAACAAAAGAGCTAAGGGATAGGAATTAATATTCTTTAAAATGTTAGAATGGTCTGAAAAAATGCTTTTACCTACCTGTCGTGCACCTCTAATTATTAAGGGTTTTCTCTCGGTATTTTTTTTCCTCTAGATAACCACTTATATGTATATCGAAATTCATTTTTTGTAATAAAATAAGGGTAAATATATGATTGTTTTGTTATAAAATAAGTCGAATTGTTGTCAACCTATTTCAGGACAGGGCATGGGATAAATTTTAGGATCAGTTTCAAAATTAGGCTTTTTCAATGATAATACTTTTCATTCCTCTTTTTCTTTCACAAACATGGAAATAGGAAGAAAAGGACCGGATAGATCCAGGAGAATTACGATAGAATCCCATAACCTTATGCTTACAGAATATTTTCAACGCCTATTGGGCTTGTCCAGGTCACAAGATTCGCTGTCCAGTTCGGTTTCTATGGTGTAATGTTCAAAAGCATAATCTTTAAGAATCTTTTTAACCTGTTTTTTAACCTCCAAAATCTCTGAAAATTTACTGATTTCCCGCAGTTTAAGGTGAGCTGTAAATACATGGTGTTCTCCTTCCAGGGACCAGATATGGGTATGGTGCAGCGAAGCTACTTTTTCTACCTTAAGGATTTTACTTTCAATTTCCTTCAGATTCAGGTCTTTTGGAACTCCCTGGAGAAAGATGAACAAGGTTTCTTTGAGACGTTTAAAAACATTCCATAGAATATAAAGAGTGATAATCAGGGATAATGCAGGGTCCAGATATAGGATTTCCTTAAAAATCAATATTATAGCAATGACCAGGACTGCAAACCACCCTAATACATCCTCAAGTAAATGCCATGACACTACTTTTTCGTTGAGCGTTTTTCCACTGCTTAATTTGTAGGCCGCATAACCGTTAACACTGACTCCGATCAAGGCAAAGATAATCATTCCTGTAGCATCGGAAGATTCAGGATTAATCAGCCTTCCCACGGCCTCAGAGATTACGTAGATAGAACCTATTATTAAAACTAGGCTATTTATGAGAGCTCCCAAAAGTGAAAATCGGCGGTACCCAAATGAAAATTTTGAATTGGATTTTTCTTTGCTTTTTTTGTCAAGGTACCATGCTGACCCTAGAGAAAGACTGTCTCCTAAATCGTGTACGGCATCCGACATTATTGCCACACTGTTAACATACCAGCCCCCGAAAAATTCCAAAATGGTAAAACCTAGATTCAGGAAAAATGCCAGCTTTAGATTTTTTCCGGAGGTATTATGCGAATGATCGTGCCCCATATTCCTATTTTGCTCCGGGAAAGATACTAAGAAAATTTCAGGTCCAAAATGAGGAAGTAGAATTCATAAATGTCTTTAATTCTGAGTCTTTGTGGTTACCTGTGGACCGATCCCACTTATTTCCTGGTCATAGACCCAAATTTCTGTCTGTACCCCATTAATGAGTTCCATCCAGTCCTTGGTAAATTGATCATAACTATCCTTACCGTGTTGTGCTTCAAATTTTTCTTTCCATTTATGGTCTTCTCCAAGGCTTGCGAAATCATCAAAGAAATATACCATAGACAGATCACGTCCATCTTTTGTAGCGGCAAATTCATTCACATAGATTCCTAAAGGTGTTTCAGGATATTGATTTTTAAAGACGGCCGATATTTTCTCCATGTGCTTCATCACAGAATCATAGGTTCCGGCTTTAAAATCATAAATGGTGACGTCTAATTTGGACATTTCAAAATTCTGTGGGAAATGGGAGTTTTTAGCATCAAAACGCCAGTAATTAACATCCTGTTCGTCCTTCATGTAAGGGACTACGTTCTCATACCAGTCCTTATCATGGGTCTCCCGGTCATACATAGGTTCATCAAGGGCACTCCATGGCATGGGCCCTAAAACTGCCATCATTTTTTCGGCATTTTTGCCGTTGAGAACCTGAAATATTCTCACTCCCATATGGCCTTCCGCATGATATTGAGTATTATGCTCTTTTAATCCTTCTTTGAATTGGAAGAAGTCTCCAGGTTCCGGAGCGATCATCATTGTGACAATAATTAAGGGTTCCTGAGTCTGTTGTTGGTTTTGGGAGATGCAAAGAAAAGGAAAGAGCATCATCCAGATAAAAAGAGGTTTCATAAGCTTTATTTTTAATTTATTAATATACTGAGTGAAGCCTGGGGCAGAGTAGCTCCTATTTATCCGGGAGGAATTACCTCATTAATATACAAAAAATATATCTGATTATCAGCATTTTGTATATTTATTGGTAGTTGTTGAAGCTTCAGTATAAGCCATAAAGTAATCCGCCTGAGATTTAATAGTGGGGATATTATGCCCGCTAAAAATTACTAAATTGCCCCCTTAATTAACCTCCATGAGTCATCCTAATCCAAATAGTGATAAGAACAAGGTCCATTACGAGGAAAAGTATGCAAATTATTCCATTGGGAATATCCTGCACTGGATTAACAACCTGGATGCTTTCCTTGACTCGGCAACCTCTACAGAAATCAGTTGGTTTGCCATGTATCAAAAAGGTTATAGAAATAAACTGAAAGGGAAAAAGGTTGTGGAGATGGGTTGTGGGGATTGTGTAAACGCCGCTGTAATGGCTGCCATGGGTGCGGAGGTTTGGGCTAATGATATCGCCTCTTCCAGTGGAAGGATTGTAGCCCTGCTCAATGAAAACTATAAATTTGAGTATCCCATAAAGTTTGTAGAGGGAAACTTTCTTACCAATGAACTCCCGGCAGGAAATTTTGATTTTGTAAATGGTAAAGCATTTTTGCATCACCTGGAACTTCCTCTGGAAGCGGAATTTATTAGGGAAACTGCTCGACTCCTTAAGCCCGATGGTGAAGCCAGGTTCTTCGAACCTGCAGTGAACAGCCCTCTCTTAGATGAGCTGCGATGGCATATCCCGGTGAAGACCAGGCCTTCAAAATTCAATAGAGCTGCATTTGCCAAGTGGAAAGCTAACGATCCACATCCTGACCGCAGTTTTAGCTCGGCTCATTTCGAAGAAGTTGGCCGCAAATTCTTTCATGAGGTAGAGATTATTCCCGTGGGCACCCTAGAACGCTTCAGTCGATTTCTTAAGTGGGGTGAACCACGTAACAGGTTCAAACGATGGGCATTGCGATCGGAAGCTAGACTGCCCGGGCTTGTAAATAAACTTTTAACCAGAAGTCAATTGATTATTTACCGAAAACCTAGATAAGTCCTTGGTAATTAGAACGAGATTGCAGGAATGGAATTCCTTTTAGGAGTCGAAAAAAGCCATTTTTATCCATTGAAGTCTTTCTCTATCCTGAGCTTAAGGGCTGATGACCTGTCAGATCGTAATTTACTTATTCCTGCCGAAATTCCTATCTAACAAATACCGGTTCGTTATCCTTTCTGGTCTCGTCCTGGCTAAAGTGATATCCCATATAATCAAAACCTTTGATCTCATCCAGAGTTTTTACTTCTTTATCAATGATGTAACGCACCATCGCACCCCTGGCTTGTTTGGCGAAAAAGCTGATGATCTTTAGCTTACCATTCTTGAGATCTTTGAAGATAGGGGAGACCACTTCCGCCTTTAATTCCTTAGTATCAACTGCCTTGAAATATTCTTTGCTGGCCAGGTTAAGGAAAAGCTCATCGCTCTGGATTTCATTATTCAGGTAATCGGTTATTTTATTTCTCCAGACCTCATAGAGGTTCGTTTTGCGTGCTATTCCTATTTCAGTACCCATTTCCAGCCGGTAGGGCTGGATAAGGTCCAGAGGTCTTAAAATCCCGTACATTCCCGATAATATGCGCAGACTATCCTGCAGGCGATCCAGTTTATCCGTAGGGATAGAGTAAGCGTCTATGCCAGTATAAACATCCCCAGCAAAAGCATACACGGCAGGGCGGGAATTTTCTTTGTTGTGTTCCTCTTCAAATTCATGGTAGCGGTTGTAATTGAGATCGGCAAGCTTATCACTGATGTTCATCAGCTCAGAAAGTTCTTTCTTACTCAACCGGGAAAGCTTACGATTTATCTTTACGGCAGTATCCACAAATTTAGGCTGTGTGCCGCGGGTTGTAGGTAATTTGGAGTCGTAATCCAGACTTTTGGCGGGGGAAACAACTATTTTCATTCTTTAGTAATTTTAAGGTCAAATATAGACTTTCCCCATCAAACAGGTAAAACTGTAATATTGATTTAAACTATGAACTAATAAAGAGTTTATGTGAAACAGGGGAAATTCTGACAGGGATAACTGGAACTTCTGACAAGATATAGCCGGTAATTTCATGAGCTATGGTTAATATAGAAAAAACGGGTAGCTTCCGAGAAAGATATTTTTTTTCGCCGTAAATGAATTCTAATTGGAACCCGCACCAGGAGTCTTTAAATGCTTGTAAATACTTGCTGATTTTTATTAACTATCATAGTCGCGTAATTTTTTTTTCGTATATTATACTTCCTATTTTTCTAAAATTATGGAAGGTCCAAAGAAAAAACCCAATTTAGTGAAAGCCTGCACCGCCCGGTTCAGCTTCAGGGAGTCCTGCGATTTTTTGCTGGATTACAATGGATTTATGCTTTCCGATGATGATAAAAGTGGTGAGGGGAAGTTTATCAGAATTAGCTTTAATAGCCGTCCAGGGCGAAAGCGAAAACTGGGATTTAAATGCCGCTACAAGATGATGACTAATTGCGATCGGTCATTGAATTAAACGGGTAAGATTTCAGAAGGGTCATGCAATTGACTTCATACCAAACTTTAATTATTTCATCTCATATTTAAGAAGACATTGACAAGGACAACCGGTTTGATCACTGATATCTACTTCGGCCGAGGTTGGGATAACCACATTTTAAATTACGAGCAGCGTTCATTCTCTTTGGCTGCTTAAAGACATCCTACTAACAAGGAAATTTATAGAAATTTTAGCACTCCAAAAACGGTATAGGTCTGCATCTTTAATTAGTTTTCGGTAATAACGGAATTAGGCATTTTTAAAAACTTCAGATGAAAATTCAAAAAGTATTGGTAGCCAACAGGGGAGAGATCGCGATCAGGATTTTTCGTGCCTGTACAGAAATAGGATTAAGAACCGTAGGGATCTATACTTTTGAAGATCGCTATTCCCTGCATCGTTATAAGGCGGATGAGTCTTACCAAATCGGTAGTGATAAGGAACCGCTTAAACCTTACCTGGATATCGAAGCCATCATTAAGTTGGCCAAGGAGATTGGTGCTGATGCCATTCATCCCGGTTATGGTTTTCTTTCTGAAAACGCACAGTTTGCCCAGCGATGTATTGACGAGGAAATTATTTTTGTAGGTCCCGATGTCTCTGTGCTTAAGAGTCTGGGGGATAAGGTCACAGCCAAAAAGGTTGCCATAGATAACAAGGTGCCGGTTATTCAGAGCAATACCAAAGAGCTTGTCGATGAGCAGGCAGCACTGGAGCAAGCCGATCGAATAGGATATCCTGTGATGCTGAAAGCTGCAAGTGGAGGTGGTGGTCGCGGAATGCGTGTATTGCGAAATGAGGATGAGCTAAAAAGGGCTTTTACTGAATCTAAGCGGGAGGCCCTCAATGCCTTTGGCGACGATACGGTTTTCATTGAGAAGTTTATCGAAAATCCCAAGCATATAGAAATTCAGATCGTAGCAGATAACCACGGTAATATGGTGCATCTTTTTGAACGTGATTGCTCGGTGCAACGTCGTTACCAAAAGGTGATCGAATTTGCTCCTTCCTATAATTTACAAAAGCAAACTCGTGAGAAACTTTATCAATATGCCCTGGATATATGTCGTGCTGTGGATTACAACAACATCGGGACTGTAGAATTTCTGGTAGATGAGGATGGGAGTATCTATTTTATAGAAGTCAATCCCCGCATACAGGTGGAGCACACAGTAACCGAGGTAGTGACCAATATCGATCTTGTAAAAGCTCAGTTGTTTATCGCCGGGGGTTACCACCTAAGTGATAAACAGATCAAGATCAAGGATCAGGAATCACTTAAAATCAACGGTTTTGCCCTGCAATGCCGTATTACCACTGAAGACCCTTCAAATGATTTTCAACCCGATTATGGCACTATTACAACCTATCGCAGTGCTTCCGGGTTTGGAATCAGACTGGATGCGGGAAGCCTTTACCAAGGAGTTACCATCTCTCCCTTTTTTGATTCTATGCTGGTGAAGGTCTCAGCCAGTGGGCGTACCCTGGACGGTGCCTGCAGGAAGATGCGCCGGGCTCTTGCTGAATTCAGGATAAGAGGGGTGAAAACCAATATATCTTTTCTGGATAATATCCTGAACCACCATGGTTTTAGGGATGGCAGTGCTACGGTAAATTTCATCGCCAACCATCCCGAACTCTTTAAGCTTAGAGAAACCCGGAATCGCGCCACCCGATTAGTAGAATTCCTTGGTAATGTGGTTGTAAATGGCAATCCGGATGTTAAGGGAATAGCCAATAAACCTGATTTTATTAAACCTGCCATTCCTGAATTTGATGCAAATTCGGAGTACCCCCAAGGTACCAAAGATCTGCTGACCGAAATGGGACCTGAAAAGTTTGCTCAATGGTTGAAGCAGGAGAAAAAGATACATTTTACCGATACCACCATGCGGGATGCTCATCAGAGTCTTTTAGCTACTAGGATGCGTAGCATTGATATGTTGAAAGTTGCTGAAGGCTTTGCTAAGAATCATCCTGAAACCTTTAGTATGGAGGTATGGGGTGGAGCTACTTTTGATGTGTGTCTGAGATTTTTAAAAGAAAATCCATGGGAGCGTTTACAGTTGCTTCGTAAGGCAATGCCTAATATCTTGCTTCAGATGTTGATCAGGGGTTCCAACGGGGTAGGTTATGCGGCTTATCCTGATAATCTTATCGAAAAATTCGTAGCTGAGTCCTGGGAGAATGGGGTGGATGTTTTCCGTATTTTCGACTCCCTTAATTGGATGGAATCTATTGCACCCTGTATAGATTATGTACGGAAGAATACCTCCGGTCTGGCCGAAGCTTCTATTTGTTATACTGGTGATATCCTTGATTCCAATAACACCAAATACAATCTTGATTATTATCTTCAATTAGCTAAAGATATTGAGAATGCCGGGGCACATATCCTTGCGATCAAGGATATGGCTGGACTACTGAAACCATATGCTGCCGGGGAACTCATTTCAGCATTAAAATCGGAGATCGATATACCGATCCATTTACACACCCATGACACCTCCTCAATTCAGGCAGCCACTTACCTCCAGGCCATTGAAGCAGGAGTGGATGTTGTAGATGTAGCCCTTGGTGGGCTTTCGGGACTAACCTCTCAACCAAACTTTAATTCTCTGGTTGAAATGACGGCATCAAGTGAACGGCAGGCGAAGTTCAATATGGAAAAACTCAATGATTATTCCCATTACTGGGAAGCTGTCCGGAAATATTATTTTCCATTTGAGAGTGATCTGAAGGCAGGCACAGCAGATGTGTATAAACATGAGATCCCTGGTGGACAGTATTCGAATCTTAAACCCCAGGCAGAATCCTTAGGACTTGGTCACCGCTTTCACGAGATCACTGCAATGTACTCCAAGGTAAATAAGCTCTTTGGCAATATCATCAAGGTAACTCCTAGTAGTAAAGTGGTGGGGGATATGGCACAATATCTGGTGAGTAATAACCTAAGTATTGAAGACGTGATTGAAAAAGGAGAAAAGCTTTCTTTTCCCCAATCGGTAGTCAATTTCTTTAAGGGAGACCTGGGACAGCCGGTGGGAGGTTTTCCGAGGGACTTGCAGAAGGTCATTCTGAAAGGAGAGAAGCCCTACACTGACAGACCGAATGCACACTTGAAGCCCATTGATTTTGACAAGGAATTTAAGGAATTTGAAAATACCTTCAAGGAAGGGATGGGCCGTAAACTGGAAATGACGGACTTCCTTTCGTATAAACTTTACCCGAAGGTGTTTACCGATTTCTTTAACCATTACAAACAATACGGGGAGGTGATGAATATTCCAACCCCCGATTTTTTCTTTGGTATGACCCCCGGCGAGGAGATCACAGTTGAAATGGACAAAGGAAAAACCCTTCTCATCGAATTTCTCTCAGTGGGAACCGCCGATGAGGATGGTCTGGTTGACGCTTTTTTTAAAGTTAACGGACAAACCCGGACGGTAAAAGTTCCGGATAAATCGGTAAAAGTGGAAAAGGTGATGCATACCAAAGTAGATAAAAAGGATAACAAGCAAGTAGGTGCACCGCTGCAAGGATCTTTATCTTCCATCCTGGTAAAGGAAGGAGAAAAGGTTAGAAAGAACCAGCCTTTGTTCGTAATAGAGGCGATGAAAATGGAATCAACCATTACCGCCAACACAGAAGGAGAAATAACGGAGATCATTCATAAAGAAGGTACTATGCTCTTCGCCGATGACCTGGTAATAAGGCTCAAATAAAAAATTTAGAGTTTATTTTTCATCATACGCACCCATATCGACCTTTTATCCCCGAAAATGCCACAAAACTCATCGTAGGAACCCTGCCTCCTCCCAGGTTTACAAGTGGGGCTCTAAGGGAGGGGGATGTCGATTTCTGCTACGGCAGTAGGGATGGCTTGTTGTGGAAGGTTCTTGATAGGATCTTCGAGCTTGATCTAAAATTCGAGACCACCAAGGAAGCCATTGAGCAACGAATAAATTTTTTAAAGGAACGTAGAATCGGGATTTGCGATATGGTGGAGAGTAGCCATCGTGAAAAGATAGATGCAAGTGATCTGGGGATGCAAAAAGTGGAACTTCGTAATATGATCGGTATACTGCGAGAACATCCCCGGATTGAACGTTTGCTGTTCACTGGTGGTAATTCCAAAAACGGTCCGGAATATTTTTTTCGCAGGCATCTTCGGGAAATAGAAGAGGATATAAGATTAAAGGTGATTTCCAATGATATACCCAGGGTGCATCAGTTCATCCTCGATGGGCGTTTGATAAATACCGTATCCCTCACCGCACCTTCCGGTTCGGCTAATCGTGCGATTGGAAGTATGGAGCTTTATAAGTATCTCAAAGGGAAAGATCCTGATTTCAGTACCATCGATTTCAGGGTGATGCAATACAGAGAATGGTTGTAGGAGTTTTTTAGTAAGTTGAACTTAATTAAACTAACATCTAGTCATATCGGTTAATGCCATAATATCTTTTTAATTACTCTAGCGTTTTGCCTGTTTGAGGACTACCGAATAAAAAAACCCCAGATTCAAAGTAAACCTCTGAAGCTGGGGTCAACTGTAAAGTAGTTTTTTATGACTACTCCAGTTTTACGATTTATCTCGTTTTTCACTGCCAGAAAACTGGCAAATAACCATTCGCGGCTAGTGTGTTTACTGAAGTTCTTTTTTACTCTGATCGGCTACCGTTGTGGGCTTGACTTTAAATTTTTTACGTTTAGGTCGTAATCGCCCATAAGTGCCGATTGCAATTTTACCGCGTTTGGTTTTTTTATCTCCTCTTCCCATAAATTACTTTTTGTTTTGTTGGTCTTTTATGGTTTTTTCGTCAATATCAACCTTGTTGGTTTCCTGGTTGGTATTTCCGGTAGGATTGGTAGGATTTTTTTGTTTTTCCTTCCTTTTCTTTTTATTATCTTCAATTGGACCTGGCATAGTTTTCTGTTTTTAAGTTCATTACTAATTTACAAAATCGGAGTCTTAAAACCTGCCAAGGGGATGTTAGAGTTAGGTTAAACCGGGCGAACATTTTTAACAAAACCGGCAATATCCTTCTTTCCACTACCACTGAGGTGTTTTATAAAAGCTGAACCGATGATAGCACCTTTGGAAAATTCGGTAGCTTCCTTGAAGGTTTGCTCATCGCTAATTCCAAATCCAACAATCTGCGGATTCCTGAGCTTCATTGATGAAATTCTTTGGAAATAATCCCTGGTTTCCTGGGTGAAACCTTTGGTCCCCCCTGTGACACTGGCAGTACTGACCATGTATATGAAAGCGTCGGAAACAGAATCTATAAAACGAATGCGATTTTCAGAAGTTTGTGGAGTGATTAAAAAGATATTACTCAAGTTATATTTCTCAAATATTTTCCTGTATTTATCATTGTATTCTTCCACCGGAAGATCGGGGATTATAAGACCATCAATACCAATGGCAGCACATCTTTTACAGAACTCCTCAACTCCAAACTGTAGAATTGGATTGAAATAACCCATAATAATAAGAGGAATTTCTACCTTTTCTCTTATGCCTTCCAATTGTTGAAATAATTTTTTGGTGGTCATTCCGTTTTTCAAAGCAATTGTCGAGCTTTTCTGAATGGTAGGACCATCTGCTAATGGATCGCTAAAGGGAAGTCCTATTTCAATAAAATCTACCCCGCTTTTTTCCAAATCATGGATAATCGAAACTGTGTCATTGAGTTTGGGATATCCGGCTGTAAAATATATGGAAAGCAGTTTTTTGTTCTGTCCTAGTGTTGTGTTTATTCTATTCATTTGGTTTTAATTGAGCTTACCCTCAGAAACTTTAGCTGAAGGCAGGGTGATTATTTTCATTGTGCGGTTCTTTTGAACCGCCTGGGAATTACCGAACTCACAATTGAAAGTAGTCAATATATGTATTCAAATCTTTGTCGCCGCGACCGGAAAGATTAACCACTACTAGGTCATCCTCTTTAAACTTACGGTCTTCGAAGATTGCAAGAGCATGAGAGCTTTCTATGGCCGGAATGATTCCTTCGAGTTTTGCCAGCTCAAGTCCGGCTATCATTGCGGCCTTGTCAGAAATGGATATAAATTCTCCGCGACCACTTTTGAATAGGTTTGCGTGCATTGGACCTACGCCTGGATAATCGAGACCAGCAGAGATGGAATAGGGTTCAGTTATCTGTCCGTCCTCACTTTGCATCAACAGGGTTTTGCTGCCATGAATAATACCTTCTTTACCTAGGATGGAAGTCGCTGCGCTTTCCCCACTGTGTATTCCTTTTCCGGCGGCCTCCACCGCAATGATACCTACTTCGGGTATATCCAGATAATGAAAATAGGCACCGGAAGCATTGCTTCCACCTCCTACGCAGGCTACTATATAATCGGGATTTTCTCGGTCTTCCTTTTCTTTTAATTGGGTTTTGATCTCCTCGGAGATCACGGATTGAAACCTGGCTACCATATCCGGATAGGGATGAGGTCCAACTACCGATCCGATAATGTAATGCGTATCAACCGGATTGTTAATCCAGTCCCTTATCGCCTCGTTGGTTGCATCCTTGAGGGTTCGGCTACCCGATTTGGCAGGAATGACCCTTGCACCCAACATCTTCATCCGGGCAACGTTAGGTGATTGTCTTTCGATATCTATTTCTCCCATATAGACAATACACTCAATACCCATAAGGGCACAAACCGTGGCTGTGGCAACGCCATGTTGACCCGCACCTGTCTCTGCTATGATTCGGTTCTTGCCTAAACGTTTTGCCATAAGAATTTGACCGATAGTATTATTGATCTTGTGCGCCCCGGTATGGCAGAGATCTTCGCGTTTGAGGTAGACCTTGGTACCGTATTTCTTACTGAATCGCTCTGCATAATACAGTGGCGTGGGTCGTCCTACATAATCATGTAAAAGATCCTTAAACTCTTTCTGAAAAGATTCCTCTTTCATAATCTCCAGATACTGCCGGCGCAGCTCTTCAATATTGGGGTATAGCATCTCGGGAATATAAGCCCCTCCAAAATCACCATAATACCCTTTTTCATCAACTTGATAACTCATAATATTTATTTTTTACAAGGCGACTTTTAGTCACGATTGTACCAATGTTTTAAATCCTGAACCCTGAAACGGAAAAATTCGTTACTGAGAACGCTACTTTTTATTTCGATAACTTTTCAATAAATTCATTCAATTGTTCTGGGTCTTTAAGTCCAGGTTTTAATTCAAAACGGGAATTGACATCCACTGCATAAAAGACTTCAGGTTTTTCCTGTTGTATGAAATGTTCCTGGAGCATTTTGATCTCATTGATCTCCTCTAGGCCAATTCCTCCGCTAAGGAAAAAAGGAGTAGAGGAGGGGTAGCCTTTTAGAAGTTCCCAGTTAAAGGTTTTTCCTGTCCCGCCTTTGGTCTTTCCTTTGGTATCGAAGAGGAAATAATCAACAACTCTTTCATACTCTTCCAATATTGAAAAATCGAATTCTTCTTTTACCGAAAATACCTTTATGATTTCCATGTTGTCCATTCCAGAGAATATAATTTGTAATTCCTGGCAAAATTCAGCAGATTCCTCACCATGAAGCTGTACCGCCTGAAGCTTATGTTTTTTGACCGCTTCCAGGATCTCATCGACATTAGCTTTTACAAAAACACCCGTTTTTTTGATGGCAGGATTTAACTGTGGAATCTCAGAATCAAAGTAACGCGGGGTTTTTTCATAGAAAATAAAGCCCATATAATCGGGTGGAAGTCTGGCTATTTCCCTGATGTTATCAGGATGTTTCATCCCACAGATTTTAATTTTTAGTCTTTTCATTACTTTAAAATTATTCTCAGGCTTAACCTATAAACCAAAAGGACACTAATTGATCTTTATTCTTCTTTTCTGGATTATCTATTATAAACTCTAGCGCGCCAAATCATTTATAAAATTTCTGGCTGCCACTCCTGGATCATCGGTTTTCATAAAATTCTCTCCGATCAAAAAGCCTTTATAGCCGTAGTTTTTGAGATCTTTTATTGCTGCTACATCACTGATCCCGCTTTCTGAAACTTTTACAAATTCAGAAGGAATTTTTTCTGAAAGTTCCTTACTAATGCTCGTGCTTACCTGAAATGTTTTTAGATTTCGGTTGTTGACGCCCAGTAAATCCAGGCTGGGCATAATGGATTTCTCAAGTTCTTCTTCGTTATGCACTTCCAGAAGCACCTCCAAATCGAGACTTTTGGAAAATTCCGAAAGCTGTTTTATCTGTTCCCGTTTTAAAACCGCTGCAATTAACAGAATGACATCGGCTCCGTGGGCTTTGGCTTCCAATACCTGATATGGATCGATAATAAATTCTTTACGTAAGAGTGGTAAATCGGTTGAGGCCCTGGCATAGATCAGATCCTCCAGGGAACCTCCAAAATATTTGCCATCGGTTAAAACTGACATCCCGCAAACCCCGGCTTCCTGGTATCCAAGGGCCACATCTGTAACATTCAGATTTTGATTGATCACCGATTTGGAGGGAGATCTTCGTTTATGCTCTGCGATGATTCCGCTTTCTGATTTTTTTAACCGCTGCGACAAGGAAAACGTCTGCCGAAGAAAAAGTGCAGAATTCTCCAGTTCTGAAACTGATATTAACTGCTTTTTTAAAGCTACTTCCTTGCGCTTGTCCGCTATTATTTTATCAAGTATATTCATTGGTCTGTTATGCGTTGATTTTCCTGTCCTCCATAGGCTTTGCTGGTAGGATTTACATTTGCTTGGTTGTTTATTATTTGAGTTTATCCTTACAGTCTACTTAATTCTTGTAATTTTTTCAAAACATCTAAAGCCTTGCCAGAATCCAGCGATTCTCTGGCTTGAGCGAAACCTTCCTGTGGGCTCAAGCCTTTTGCTGTGGCAATGGCCATCCCGGCGTTTGCACAAACCACGTTCTTTTGAGCTTCCGTCCCATTTCCGCTTAAGATATCGGTGAAGACCTTTGCTGCACTCTCAATACTGCCTCCACCAGCGATCTGTTGCGCCTTTAAAGGTTCCAGTCCAAGGTCTTCGGGGTTCAACATCATTTCTGAATTATTTGAAATGATCTTGGTACTACCCGTTAATGAGATTTCGTCATAACCGTCCAGGGCGTGTAAAATGCTGAAATTCTTATCGGTGTTTTGATATAAATAGGCATACATTCTTGCCAACTCCAGATTGAAGACCCCTACGAGCTGGTGTTTAGGAAAAGCCGGATTTACCATCGGTCCCAACATATTGAAAAATGTCTTCACGGCAAGGGATTTACGGATTGGAGCGACATTCTTCATCGCTGGATGGAACAGGGGGGCATGTAAGATACATATCCCGGTCTGTTCCAGCGCTTTTTCCAAAAAACCGGCATCGTTAGTGAATTTAATGCCAAGCTGTTCCATCACATTCGAACTTCCGCTTACAGAGGAAACTCCGTAATTACCATGTTTGGTGACTTTAATGCCCGCTCCCGCAGTTACAAAGGATGCCGTAGTCGAGATATTGAACGTATCCTTCCCATCTCCACCTGTTCCGCAGAGGTCTATTGGATTATAAGCGCTGAGGTCTACAGCCAAACATAGCTCTAGCAGACCATCTCGGAATCCCTCCAGTTCTTCGATGGTAATGCTACGCATCATATATACTGTGAGAAATGCGGCGATTTGACTCTCATTATACGCTCCTTTTGAAATACTGAAAAGCACTTGTTTGGCCTCCTCCTTGGAGATGGTTTCGTGGTTAATAAGTCGATTTAATAATTCTTTCATACTAAAGCTAATACCCTCTGGCTCCAATAAAGGAGCATCTAGATGGGATTTTGTTAATTAATATTTTGATTCAGATTTTTTAATTCTCTCTCTTTCTGGAAAGGAATATTAATCCAGTTTTCAATCATTTTTTTTCCATCTGGTGTCAATACCGATTCTGGGTGAAACTGCACCCCACGTACATCATAATCCCGATGACGAAGCGACATGACCTGTCCATGCTGGTCAAAGGAAGTGGCTATAAGGGAATCTGGTAATTCCTTTAAAACCACCCAGGAATGGTAGCGTCCGACCTTTAATTTCTTTGGTAAGTCTTTAAAGAGTGGTTCATCGTCTACGCAAATTTCAATATCAGTGGCCACGCCGTGGTATACACTTTCCAGGTTGCCAAGTCTTCCGCCGAAAACCTCGCCTATAGCCTGCTGTCCAAGACACACACCCAGAATACTTTTGGTAGCTGCATATTTCTCTATAATTTGTTTTAAGAGCCCGGCTTCATCTGGAATTCCAGGACCAGGAGAAAGCAGGATTTTATCGAATTCCTCTACATCTACTAATTCGAGTTGGTCATTTCTTCTAACCACTACCTGACACCCCAAATCTTCCAGATAATGTACCAGGTTATAGACGAAGGAGTCATAATTGTCTATTACCAAAACAGAAAGCCTGGCCTTAATATTTTCATCGGGACCGCTGTTTTGAGTCTTATTACTTAAATTATCATTTTTCATAATTCTAATCGTAAATTTTAAGTTTTCCTCCACCGGAGGTACAGTTGAGATTCCTTAGATCTCCTCGGCGATTTCCAATGCTTTGGTTAAAGCCCCGAGTTTATTATACACTTCCTGTAATTCATTTTCTTCCACCGACTCTGAAACAATGCCTGCCCCAGCCTGGTAGTGCAGTTGGTGGTTTTTGCTCACAAAGGAGCGAATGATAATGGCATGGTTGAAGTTTCCATCAAAATCCATAAACCCGATTGCGCCCCCATAAGCATCACGGTTGACATTTTCATATTTTTCGATAAGTTTCATCGCACTGTGCTTGGGGGCTCCGCTCAGGGTCCCGGCGGGGAATGTATCGGCTACTACCTGCATGGTATTGGTATTAGGGTCTTTCTGTCCGGTCACTTTGCTTACCAGGTGGATCACGTGAGAGAAAAACTGTATCTCCCGGTATTTTTCTACTTTGACATCTTTGCCGTGGCGGCTAAGGTCGTTTCTGGCCAGGTCTACCAGCATTACATGTTCTGCGTTTTCCTTTTCGTCGGCAGCTAGTCTCTTAGCCAGTTCAGCATCCTGCTCGTCATTTCCGGTTCTTTTAAATGTTCCGGCAATAGGGTGTATTTCCGCCCGTTCATCTTTTACCACTAATTGAGCCTCCGGAGAACTGCCGAAGATCTTGAAACTACCATAGTCAAAAAAGAAAAGATAGGGAGAGGGATTTACACTGCGCAGGGCTCGGTATACGTTGAATTCATCTCCTTTAAATTTCTGAGAAAATCGACGGGAAAGGACCATTTGGAATACGTCTCCCCGAAAGCAATGTTTTTTTCCCCTTTGGACGTTCTCTTTAAATTCTTCATCGGTAAGATTGGATACTGATGCTTCCTGACGTTCAAAATTATAGGTAGCAAAATTACGGACCTTGATTTGTTGTTCAATTTCAGCGATTCTACTTTCTGTATCGTAACTGTGATCGAAGATATAAGCCTCGTTATTAAAGTGGTTTATAGCAATGATATTCTGATAAACTGCGTAATAGATATCTGGAATGGCCAGATCACCTTCCTTTTTGGTAATATCAATATCCTCAAAATAGCGCACCCCGTCATAGGCGATATAACCGAAAAGCCCGTTATTGATGAACTTAAAATTGCCATTTTTTACCTTAAATCTTTGAGAAAATTCCTGAATTTTATCAGGAATATTTCCTGCTGAAGAAATAGGGGTAGTTTTTTTGCTGCCATTGGGGAAAATCTCCGTGATCACCTCATTCTGTAGTTTGATACTGGCTATCGGGTTACAGCATATATAAGAAAAAGAGTTGTCGCTTGCGTGATAATCGCTGCTTTCAAGGAGTAATGAATTGGGATATTTGTCCCGCAATTTAAGGTAAACGCTTACCGGGGTAATCGTATCGGCTAATAGTTTTTTATGGGTGGTTTTTAGTTCGAACATATCGATTTTTCTTGCAGTCCCGTCGCAACTGGGTCTATTTAATTGGGTTTATTCTACTTTATTTATTTCCATCCTTTGTGGAAATGATCAAAGATCATCTTAACAAAAAAAAGGCTTGTCGTGAGACAAGCCTTTGTATGATTTTATACTATAGCAGTGTTACTTCACGACCTTCGACGTAAATTATTCCACCACCAGATATTTGCCATTTGATCTTTCATTGAGTGCCAAATATAGAACGCAATTTTTAACGCACAAAATATTTTATAAAAAAAAAGCCATCCCTGGATGGCTTTTAGGTTTTGGTGAGGCAAAAATTAAAATTTCAATTCAATATTTAAATCGAAATTATCATAAATTGTCTGATCTCCGAGTCCGCTAAAGAAGCTACCTGAATTATAGCGTACATTGTATTTTGAACGGTCTATACTTAATTTGGTAGTTGCGGTATTATTATTCCAATCCAGATCGAAAGTCACGGGGTGAGTTTGATCCTTAATGGTTAGGTCACCAACCACTCCATAGGACCCATCCTCTTTTTCAGCAATACTGGTAATGACCAGTTTGGAGGTTGGATATTGTGCTACTCCAAAGAAGTCCTCTGAGTTCAAATGGCCTTCCAGGCCCTCCTTATCCTCTCCTTTGAGGTCAGTAACAGTAATACTGGTCATATCCATTACAAATTCCCCGCCTTTGATCTGATCATCCTCTATTTGGAACTTCCCGTCCTTGAGATCAATAGTTCCGGAGTGAGAACCTAATACTTTTTTACCTTTCCAGGCAATATTACTTTCCTGAGTATTTACGTGCTTTTCCATAGTTTGTGCATTTTTTCAATTTCAGTTGCAATTTATTTCCCTTATCTCTAAAATTTTAAATCAACTTTCATCTCAAAGTTGTCGTAAATCGTTTTGTCTCCTAAATCATCAAAGAAACTTCCTGAACCGTAACGTACATTATATTTTGAACGGTCTATGCTTAGTTCGGTGCTAGCTGAATTTTCATTCCATTCAAGATCAAAAGTCACCGGGTGGGTATCTTCCTTAATAGTTAAGTCCGCTACCACCCCGTAGGTGCCGTCGTTTTTCTTTGCGGCACTTGTGATCACTAATTTTGCCTGTGGATAGGTCTTGATCCCGAAGAAATCATCAGATTTCAGGTGTCCCTCCAATTTATCCTTATTCTCCCCTTTTAGGTCGGTAACCTTTATCGAACTCATGTCTATGATGAATTCACCGCCTTTAAGTTCGTTATCTTCCATGATAAAATGACCTTCTTTGAGCGCTACTGTTCCGGTGTGAAAGCCGGTAACCTTTTCACCTCTCCAGGTTATTTCACTGGATTCTATATCAATTTTTTTCTCTTCTAATCGATTTGAGGTAAAGGCAACGGTAGTTAAAACAATTACAGATGCCAGGGCGAATTTTAAAACATTCTTTTTCATACTTCTAGTTATTTGATTTTGATTTATATTTAGTTTATTAATTAAGAAGAACCAAGAGCACTTTTCCGGTCATAACCGAAATCAACCTCTCAACTCATTTAGCTTCTCGTTCATTATTTCATTTTCTTGGGAAGTCAGCCGGGAAGTGATTTCAAACTCGATATGATCTATCACCGGGTCAACTTCCTGTAAAAAATCAAGGCCTTTCTTGGTGATACTAATTTCAACCTTTCGCCTATTAGCTTCACAGGTAACACGTTCTACCAGTTCCTTGGCAATTAATTTATCAACCAGCCGGGTAGTATTGCTCATTCTGCTTACCATTCGTTCTTGTATAGTGCTTAGGTTCGCGGGTTTTCCCTTTTGTCCCCTTAAAATGCGCAATACGTTAAATTGAGGAATAGAAATATCGAAATCTTTTAAGGCCTCACCTATCCTGTCATTAATATGGTTTGCTGTTATGAGGATATTGAGAATAAGCCGGCGTGATTCCGGTAGTTTATTAGTGGCTTTAATAATTTCTTCTATATTCATTTGTCGTTACAACATTTGTATGTACAAATATATAGTCGTATAAAAGATTTCAGGCAAAAAATAATGTTAAATATTTTACAAAATTGATATAGGCGAAGCAGATTAGGTTTTATAAGGAGGAAATCTTTTTACCTTTCGACCAAATTTGATAAACTGGAAGTTCCTTTGTTAAGAGGAATAAAAATTAAGTAAAAGTCATTATGAAAGAACTAACTCAGGAAGAATGGAGGGAGAAACTCGAGCAGGACGAGAATGCTGTAATTTTAGACGTGCGCACAGAAGAAGAGATGGAAGAAGGTTATCTTCCCGATGCAAAGCTTATTGATATATATAAGGGACAAGAGTTTGTTGACGAAATTGAAAAACTGGACAAGACTAAGAATTATTATATCTATTGTCGTTCAGGTCAACGCAGTGAGCAGGCTTGCCAGCTTATGGATCAGATGGGCTTTGCCAACACCTATAATCTTCTTGGAGGTATTATTGAATGGGAAGGTGAAATTAAGGAAGATTAATTTTATGACACCTATATTTCGATTGTTTACCGGATTCCTAGTGGTGATTAGTTTTTATTCCTGCAAGGAAGTACAGGCCGAATCCCCCGGGTCTCCGAACTCCGTAGAACATATTAGCGTAGAAGAGATGAAGTTGCATCTTCAGATGGAGGAGGTCCAGCTTATTGATATTCGTTCTCGGGCTGATTATACCGATGCCCATATTGTGAATGCTAAAAACATTGTATTCAACGAGGAGTTTAGAAAAAATCTGAAAAGTCTTGATAAACTTCGTCCGGTTTTGATTTATTGCACCGATGGATCAAAAAGTAAAAAGGCCTTGAGAATTCTAAAACGAATGGGATTCCAAAATGTCCAGGAACTTGATCAGGGTTTTGAGGAATGGGTCTCTAAGGAGGGGGCGGTCAAAACTCCTGAATAATACCTTATAAAATTTTCAAATCTTATCAAGTCCCATTTTTAGGGGCTTTTTTTATAGTGAATTTTACATTTATTCTGTCATATCTTTGATTTTTCTCTAATAAAAAATAAAATTCTTTGTTTTTTATCTATAAAACCATAGCTTTGATCGATCTATTAACCTTTTTTTAACCAAACAATTAATCTTATGATTTTACAAAAACTCAAGCCAATTGCAGCTACTGTGATGGCTGCAGCATTTATGTTATCCTGTTCTCAGGATAAGGAAGAGAGTCAAAGCCTGGAGGAGCAGCAGGTAGCCCCTTCCAGTTCAGAAATTATCCAGGGGCAGTACATCGTGGTTTTTAATACTGATATAACGGGCGATGCAGGTGCCAAGTTTCCTCAAAGTTACTTAAAAGCCCAGGAATCGGTAAAAGCTAAAACTGAACAAATATTAGAGGAGACTGCCATTGAGGATGCCGACATATTTGCGGTATACAGTAAGGTACTTAATGGTGCTGCAATGAAATTAACCGCAGCACAAGTTGAACGCCTACGAGGTAAAAAAGAAGTGTCCTATATTGAAGAGGATAGGATTGTGACTTTCGCTCCTCCTTGTGGAACACCCAATGGTGGCCCTTGTGATGGCGACGGGGGAGATGGCGGAGGAACTTCAAGCCAAGAAACCCCATATGGAATCTCCCGGGTAAATGGGGTGACTAATTACACGGGATCTGCAGTTGCCTGGATAATCGATTCAGGGATAGATTTGGATCATCAGGACCTTAATGTTGATGCTTCCAGAGGTTTTAATGCGTTTACATCCGGAAGGGATGGCAAATCCACCGATGATGGTAACGGGCATGGAACTCATGTGGCAGGTACTATCGCAGCAGTGAATAATGAGATAGGCGTCATCGGGGTAGCGCCAGGTGCAACAGTAATCCCTGTCAAAGTGCTCGACAGTCGTGGAAGCGGATCCTATTCCGGGGTTATAGCCGGGGTTGATCATGTTGCTGCTTACGGGAACAGTGGTGATGTAGCCAATATGAGTCTTGGAGGACCAACTTCAGATGCTTTGGATCAAGCGGTACTTTCAGCTTCCCAGCAAGGAATTAAATTTGCATTGGCTGCCGGCAACGACGGTGCAGATGCTAACAACTCTTCTCCTGCAAGGGTAAATGGTGCTAATATCGTTACTATTTCTGCAATGGATTCCAGTGATAACTGGGCCTCTTTCTCCAATTATGGAAATCCTCCGGTAGATTATGCAGCTCCAGGAGTTGCAGTTAAGTCTACCTGGAAAGGTGGTGGTTATAATACCATTAGTGGTACTTCCATGGCTTCTCCACATGCAGCCGGTGTCCTTTTGCTTGGTAATGCTAGCACAGATGGTACTGTAAATGGAGATCCTGATGGTAATCCTGACGCTATTATTGTGCACTAAATTTTTTAAAAGGATGAATAAGAGCATCGGTTATGCCGATGCTTTTTTTATTGATATACGTTTAGGCGATTTTTTGCGTTAAAAAGATATAGAGTATTATTCTATTATTTTATTAAATTGATATATTTACCCGGGAAGATAAGACCGATAAATCTACATTTATGAACAAAAGTTTTTTACCGATTTTAATTGGACTAATGATTTTTAGCCTTTCTTCAAATGCTCAGGAATACAGCTTTGGAGTCAAAGGTGGAGGTAATTACGTGATGGGTGGAACAATTACCGGAGAGAATTCAAGTGCTGGTTATTTTGATGGCACAGTAGAGGCTGATCCCGAATTCGGGTTTCACGCGGGAGTTTTCTTTCAGTTGAAATTCGGTAAATTTTTCATCAGACCGGAGGTTATGTATCATACCATGGAAACTACTTTTGAATTTCCTACGCAGCCTTCTGCTTATGAGGTGGAGAAGTTAAGTATCCCGTTACTTTTTGGTTATAACATCTGGGGTCCAATTGATATTTATGCCGGACCTGCATACCAGAATGTTATGAGCTCTTCCCTGGAAGGAACCGAGCCGCCGGATCAGATCATCGTGGCACAGAATACGCCCCTGGCTGCCCAGGCAGGAGTAAAAGTCAATTTCGGCAGGTTTGAACTGGATTTAAGATATGACCGTACCTTGGCTTCTAAAGAAACTCAGAATATAGATATCGTAAATGGGGATTATGGGATTAATAAGGGCTATTTCACTGACACCCGACTAAATCAGGTCCTTTTGAGTATAGGTTTTAAAATTGGAGATAGCGAATCCAACCCCGGCAGACGCCGTGGTAGAGGTTGCTATTTTTAAAAACCAAAAAATAAGCTTAAAAGAAGCCTCCATTCCGACATTCGGAATAGAGGCTTCTTTTATTAATTAAAACTTAGAAAATCAGGCTAATTTTGTTATTTTGTATGGCGATCAGTTGTTTAGCACACCGCACGATCTCAGTAAAAACCGATTGCTATGAAAGAACTATTTTCTATTAAGCCCGCTAAAAGAAAACGCCTTGTTTTACTGCTGAGTTTATTTTTCGCCCTAATTCTTATCGCTGAACTGATCGAAAATAAAAACCTGCAAGAGATTGATAGTGATTTCTCTTCCCTGTATGAAGACAGGTTGATTCCAGCTTCTCAATTGTATAAGCTTTCTGATCTCCTCCATGAAAAACAGCTTATTTTTGAATACCTGAACGAGAATGATTTTAGGATGGCTCCCTCTGATCTTGAAAAGATAAAATCCGAAAATCTTGAAATCAACAATATCCTGGCAGAGTATGAAACGACTTACCTTGTTGAAGAAGAAGTGGAACAACTGGCAAATTTCAGGTTCAATTTAAAGGCCTACCAGGAGGTGGAAAACGAGATTCTTTATCATATTGAAAATAATAACCATGAGGTAGCTCAGGTGCTGATCAACACCAGGGGAAGGGCTCTTTTTAATAAGACAACTACCCATTTAAACCGGCTCGCGGAGATCCAACCAGAAGTAGGCAGGGAGTTATTAACCCATTATCGTTCCAGTTTCGGTAGTTCCAGTTTGCTGTATTATTTCAAATTAACGATCACCCTGATCTTCGGTGTGTTGGTGCTACGGTTATTGGGGCTGATGAATCTGGTGAGTCAGCCAAAGCAAAAATTCGAGCTTAATTAATAAACCGGTGTAGCTAACCGGGGGTCGCTTAAAATAGGCTGTCTTTCTATTGATTTTATTTTTAGGGAGAGATATCCCAATTCATCTACCACAATTCCCCGACACAGATAAATTCCTTTACTTCTTACGGGGTATCTTTCAGCGATATCAGGAAAATGTACCGTGTCGAAAACATCATCATTCTTATCGAAAAATGTCCCGAAATACATAAAACGTTTGGAGGTGGTCACTGTTTTCTTAAGAGTAATGAGGTTACCATAGATACTGACCTCTTTTCCTATATGCATTTTTAATTCACACGCCATTACGGAAGATTGCATTTTACATTTGAGTAACCTGAATCGGCTACAGAGTGGAAAACCCAATAGTTCTATTTGGTCGTAGACATCTATCAATTCTGAATAAGAAAACTCAGGAAGTTCATAGTCCTTATGCGCGGGTTTAAACAATACCGCCTGTGAGGTTCTGGTTTTGGTTTTTTGGAGTTTAAAGTGGGCCTTCCATAGCAGCTGGTGCTTGTCTATGCCTGTAAACCTAAAGGCATTGATTCGCAGTAGAATGCTGAGTTGTTCAATAGAAAGTTCCACCCGGTCTATAAACTCATCAAAAGTGCTGAAGTTGCCGAAAAACTGACGATTTTCCAAGACCTTCTGAATGCTTTTAAGCTCAAGCTCTTTGAGGTACCCAAAGCCCAGGTAGATGTCTTTTCCATAAATTACAGTGGGATGATCGCTTTTATTGATGCAGGGCGGATGAATGTGTCCGCCACATCTTTTTATTTCTTTTAAATAAGTTTCCACATCATAAAACCCACCTCCGTTATTCAGGGCTGCAACCATAAATTCCAAGGGGAAATAGCGTTTTAAATAGAGACTCTGATAACTTTCCACGGCATAGGAAGCAGAGTGACCCTTCGGAAAGGCATAGCCGGCGAAAGAGGCAATCTGTTCCCAAACTTCTTCTATCAGGTATTCTTCATAGCCTTTTTTGAGACAATTCGCTTTGAAGGTGGCTTTGATGCGTAAGAGGTCGTCCTGGAGGTATTTCTTTCCACTCATTCCACGTCTTAACACATCGGCATCGTCGAAATCAAGATCGGCAAAGTGGTGGGCTACTTTCATCACATCTTCTTGATATACCATTACTCCATAAGTATCTGGCATTATTTCCATCAGGATGGGATGAGCTTCTTTTCTCTTCTCAGGGTTCCTGTGGCGCTGGATATATTCTTCTTTCATCCCTCCGCTGGAAACTCCAGGTCGTATTACAGAGCTTGCTGCCACTAGGTTCATATAATCCTGAGTTTGCAGTTTAATAAGCAAGCCTCGCATGGCTGGAGATTCTACATAAAAAACCCCCATACAATCCCCTCTTTTCAAGAGGGAATTAATCTGGGGATCATTCTTGAAAACCTGTATATTTTCAATGTCTTCTAGCGGAGAGTTTGGTTGATTTTCTTTGATGATATCAATGGCATCGGTGATCTTGGAGAGGCCTCGCTGGGCGAGGATATCAAATTTATGGATCCCTACATCTTCACAAACATTCATATCTATCTGCAGGGTTCTGAAACCCTTAGGCGGTAAAAATGTAGCGCAATAATTATAAACTGAATCATTAAGGATCGCGATTCCGCCTGAATGCACACTTAGATAATTAGGAAAACCTTCAATAAGGGAGCTGTATCTAAGGACCAGTTGCTGGGTTTGATCGAGCTCCCTGAACTCAAAATAACCTGAAGCCAGTTTGTCTATTTCTTCCTTCGGCAAGCCGAAAACTTTACCGAGTTCCCGGGACACTGCGCGGCGTTTAAAGGTGACATAGGTAGCCAACAGTGCGGTGTGCTGATATTTCCTGAAGATATAAGCAGTGACTTCCTCTCGGTCTTTCCAGGAAAAATCTATATCGAAATCCGGTGGAGAATTTCGGTAGGCATTGATGAAACGCTCAAAATAAAGATCGAGCTCAATAGGGTCTACATTAGTAATTCCAATGATATAGGCCACAATAGAATTAGCTCCACTGCCTCTGCCAATAAACGGGAAGTTCTTAGAGCGGGCATATTTTACAATATCAAGATTGATCAGGAAATAGGGAGTGAAATTTAGTTCGGTTATGGCTTTTAGCTCTTTTTCTATCCTGTCGAGAATTTCCTTGGTCGGTTTGGGATAGCGTTGAGGTAAGTACTCATAGCAAAGTTCCCGAAGCTGTTCGATGTCCTGGGGTTGGCTTTTCCCGAAGACCTGAAGATTACGGTTGATGCGTTTTATCCCAAAGTCGAATGCTACATTACAGGTTTGGATGAGCCTCAGGGTATTTTCTATGATATACGGAAAATCTTCAAATTCTTTTAGAAGTTCTTTTTCGGGTAACATCTGATGAGAAAAAGAAGCCTGCTCTTCAGTAGGAAGTTTACTCAATAAAGTGTTATTATCTATTGCACGCAAGAGCCGATGAGCGTTATAATCTTTTTTATTTCGGAAGCTGACACTTTGCAGAAGCACCAGTTTATCTTTGAACTCCAGGTATTCTGAAAACTTCAATTTTCGAAGGCTTTCTGAGGAAATCCCAATGAATTCATTATCCTTAAAACGCGTCTTTTTTCTGCTCATTATTTTTTCTAGGGGATAGATGATGAAACATTCGGGAAGTTCCGGTGCTTGGGGAGAAAATTTCTTCTTCAGGTGGAGATGTGTTGCAAGATGCTCGTTGAGTTCCCTGAAGCTATTATTGCTTTTGGCTATACCCACATATTGTTGATCTACGCCGTTTCTAAAATCTATACCGATGAGCGGTTTGATGCCATATTCCGGGGCTTTTTTAACAAGATCCAGGCAGGCCGAGGTGTTATTGATATCGGTTAAAGCAAGAGCAGAAACAGTATTTCTTTGTGCGAGTTTACATAGCTCTTCTACAGAGAAGGTTCCGTAGCGTAGGGAATAATATGTGTGGCAATTAAGGTACATTATTGTTTTCTATGTGCCAGGACAACCGGCGGAGCTCCATCAAAGGAGTTGCCCATCCTGCCAATGGTTTTTGTGCCTAAAGTAACTGCACGCATTACGCTGTGTTCTCCAAATTTATTACGAATGCGATCTATCGAATTGTAAAGATTGAGCATCTCTTGAGAATCATCGAAGAGGTTAATCTGGTAATTTCCACTTACAATTCCGCTAAACTTAACTCCTATAAGCCTTATTAGTAGCCGGCGGGAATAAAGCTGTTTAAAAAGCTGCTCCACTTTTGGAATGAGGATATGGTCGGCACTGGTGTATGGAATCTTAGTCTGCTTGCTTTGTGTCTGAAAATCGGAATATCTGATCTTTACACTCACCTGGCTGGCGAGTTTATTTCCTTTTCTAAGCTGATAAGCCAGGCTTTCTGTCATCGCTACCAGGGTGGCGTGAAGTCTTATCACATCTATAGTATCCCGGCCAAAAGTGCGCTCGGTAGAGATAGACTTTCTTTCGTGAAAGGGGATAATAGGAGAGTTGTCTATGCCGTGGGCTCTTTTCCATATCGTCCGGCCGTTTTTGCCCAGTACGCTTTCCAGCATTTCAACAGGCATTTGCTGGATGGTTTCAATTTTGTAGATGCCCAGGTTCATCAGGGTCTGATAGGTTTTGTTGCCTATCATCGGAATTTTGTTTACGGCAAGAGGAGCCAGGAAGTTTCTCTCGCTGCCCTGGGCCACGATGCTCTCGGCATTAGGTTTTGCCTCTCCGGTAGCGATCTTGGAAACAATCTTGTTCTGGGATAGACCAAAAGAGATAGGAAGGCCGCTTTCCTGTATGATTCTTTGCCGAAGCTCTTTGGCGAACTTTTCTATTCCAAAGAACTTGTCCATCCCTGTAAGATCGGCGTAGAATTCATCAACACTGGCTTTTTCAAAAGAGGGAACCTGATTTTTGATAATTTCGGTGACTACATTGGAATGATACGTATAGGTACTGGCATTTCCTTTGATAAAAATGGCCTGAGGGCAAAGTTGGCGGGCAACTTTCATAGACATTCCTGAGAAAACCCCGAATTTACGCGTCTCATAACTCGAGGCGGCAACTACCCCGCGGTCTCCCATCCCTCCTACGATAAGGGGGCGGTTTTTTAATTCCCGGTTAAGCAAACGTTCTACCGATACAAAAAATGTATCTAGATCCAGATGTAGAATAGATTTTTTATGCATTACAGTAGGATTTAATCCATTAATTTGGAATTAATCCAAAATTATAAATTTGTGAAGATCCGGCAACGATTTTAAGCGTTAAATTTTCAGGTGTAGAAAAAAAATGAAGATTTTTTTTTCCTGAGAAATATCATTCTTTTAGGTGCATTTAAGCTCTAAGTTTATTATAGATATTAACCTAAAATAAATACGATGAGAATATTATTTTTATTAGTATTTCTGTTCTTGGGCTTCCAAACAGGGATTGCACAGGACAGGGATCAAGACAGAGATCAGGATCGTGATCAAACACGATTAATGATGGTGGATGGTGATCTTTTACAAATAAGAGATCAGGATCAGCAAAGGCTTCAGGACAAAATAACCCTGAATGATGGGACGGTTTTAAATCCCAATGGTAGGTATGTGACCCGCGATGGGAAAAACCTTCGACTCAGAAATGGAGAATGCCTTGATATGGATGGGGTAAAGTACAACAATGAGTATCAGTACCGGTTTAAAGTTCAGCAGGAGAACAAAGGTTTATCTGAAGCTCAAATCCAGGAGCGAAATCAAAATCGAGTGCAATATACCCGTATAGATGGTGATATGTACCGTGTAAGAAATCAATCTCAAAACCGTGTACAGCAGCAGCTTAATGTAGGAGATGGAATTTCTGTAAGGCCTGATGGCACTTACCAGGTTCGCAATCAACAACAAATGCGTCTTCAGGATGGCGAATGTTTGAATATGGACGGTCAGCGACTCACCAATATGTATCAGCTTCGCAAAAACATAGCGCAAAAAAATATGATGCAGAACAAGATTCGGAAAAACCCTCCAAAGACCGTTCAAAAAAACGTTCAAAAACAGGTTCAGAAAACTCCTCGAAAAGGGAAAAACAACTAATCAGAAAGCCGGCAGTCAATGATGATTGCCGGCTTCTTTAAATTAAAATTATGAAAATCTTATTACTGTTTCTGATCTTCCTTCAGGGAATTGGCCTGTATGCTCAAGCCGATAATAACTTGAGGGATAAGAAAACCCAGGAGGGAGTTTCTTTCCTTTTTGCAGATCTAAATTACTCAAGTGATGCGGTTTTTATGGGAAGAAGAGATTCTGTGGCGGCGCCTTATTTGTTACCGTCTTTAGGGTATTACCACCGCTCAGGTTTCTATGCCGATGCATCCCTGTCTTATTTGGTAAAGGACGAAAACAGGGTTGATATGGGGTTGCTCAGTGCCGGGTATCGCTTTGATTTGAATGGATTTAACGGAGGAATTTCAGCTACTAAATATTTCTTCAATGAAGACAGTTACAATGTTCAATCACAAAGCTCGGGAAATTTAATGGCCCTGTTGGGCTATGATTTTAATTTCCTGGAATTAAATCTAACAGGCAGTGCATATTTTTCTGAAGAGGGAGATACCGATTTTTTTGCGGGGTTAATCCTTGAGAACACGCTTACTCTGATTGAAAATAAGCTCATTCTAAACCCTACTTTCAGATTAAATGCAGGCTCGCAGTATTTTTATCAGGAATATTACCAAACCAGCCGTTTAGGAAATCGAAAAGGGAAAAATGCAATGCAGCAGGAGCCCATAGAGACTATAGAGGTGGAGGAAGCTTCCAACTTCAATATTCTTTCTATGGAACTCGGCCTTCCTGTTTATTACTATCATAATCAGTTTATTTTTTCTTTTCGGCCTCATTTAGCTTTTCCACAAGGAGAAAGCAAAATCATTACGCCTGATTTTGTATACGAAGAAACTTTGGACGATGTTTTCTATTTTTCCGTAGGTATTGGTTACTGGTTTATTCCTTAGAAACTGTCTATTAAAAAACAAATTGATCTGACTTGTAAGATTTCTTGTTTAATTTTTGAGAAAAGGAGCTTTTAATTTCTTTTGCATCATAAAATTTTGTGAAAGCTTATGGACAAGGTTCATATTGGCTAAAAATTCTTAGATTTAAATTTATTTCTTAATACAACCAAAACCTAAATTATGAGTAAAAGCAAGTCTTATCAGGTCGAACCCATTGACCAGGATACTTACCTGGCAAACGGAGAATTAATTAAATGGAAAGGGGAAAAGGATGAAGTTTACTCTACAATTTCTTCTTCTCAGAGTTATAGCAGGACCCTTTTAGGTACGGTACCCCATATGGATGAGTCTACAGCCCTGGAAGTTTTAGAGCATGCCTGCAATGCCTATGATAAAGGCAAGGGAGAATGGCCCACCGCTAAGGTTTCCGAGCGGGTTGCCAGCATGACTAAATTTGTCAAGTTAATGGAGAAGGAACGGGAAACTGTGGTAAAGTTCCTAATGTGGGAAATAGGAAAGTCTCTTCCCGATTCTGAAAAGGAATTCGATAGGACGGTGGAATATATTTACGATACAATTGAGGATTATAAGCAATTGGATCGCGATAGTGCTAATTTCAAGAAGCGCGATAATGTACATGCCCATATCCGCCGTGGACCTTTGGGGGTAGTGCTCTGTCTTGGGCCTTATAATTATCCCTTAAATGAAACCTTCGCTTTGCTTATTCCTGCTCTTATTATGGGGAACACCGTGATCTTTAAGCCTGCTAAGCATGGAGTACTATTATTGTCTCCTCTGCTTAAGGCTTTTCAGGAAAGCTTCCCGAAAGGGGTGGTCAATATCATTTATGGCCGAGGGAGAGAAGTTGCGGCTCCGATTATGAGAACAGGCAGGATTGATGTACTGGCTTTAATTGGTAACAGCAAATCAGCTATTGCTTTACAGGACCAACATCCACATAAGAATAGGCTGAGGCTGGTACTGGGCCTTGAGGCCAAAAATCCTGCGATTATCCTGCCCGATGCAGATCTGGACCATACCATTGAGGAATGTCTTTCAGGAACCTTATCTTTTAACGGGCAGCGTTGTACCGCTTTGAAGATTATCTATGTTCACGATGATATAAGAGAGGAATTCAATAAGCGTTTTGCTGAAAGGGTAGACCAGTTAAAATTTGGAAATCCCTGGGATGAGGGTGTTAAATTAACGCCTCTGCCAGAACCAGACAAGCCCAAATACATCACTGAATTGATCGATGATGCAAAAGAAAAAGGGGCAAAGGTCCTCAATGAAAAAGGTGGGCAGGTGATTGAAAATTACATTTTCCCTGCAGTGCTTTATCCGGTGACCAAAGAGATGAGGGTATATCAGGAAGAGCAGTTCGGTCCGGTGATCCCGATAAAACCTTTTACTTCTATTGAAGATCTACTCAATGAGATAGCAGATTCAAATTATGGGCAGCAGGTAAGCCTTTTTGGAAAGGATGTGCATAAACTTGCACCACTTATTGATACGATGGTGAACCTGGTTTGTCGTGTAAATCTTAATTCTGCATGCCAGAGAGGACCAGATGTGTTCCCTTTTACGGGAAGAAAAGATTCCGCTGTAGGGACACTGAGTGTTCACGATGCACTGCGTTCTTTCTCCATCAGAACCTTCGTAGCATCCAAGGATAATGAGTACAATAACAAAATTCTGCAGGAGCTGGTTTCCGGGAAGGAATCTAATTTTGTGAGTACAGATTATATTCTTTAGGGGCTGTTTTGAGTTCTCAGTTATGAGAAGTTGATAAATTTATTTCGGGGGTTTGTAACCATCTCACAAACCCCCGAATATTTTTTGCTGGTCAGCTCCACAAGAGGTATGACAACTAAACTTTTAAATATGTTTAGAGGTTTAGGTTAAGTTCTGTTAAGGGTATACAGGGTGTTGTTTTTGCGATTTATCTTGCTTAAAAATTTTTAGCAATGAATAAATTTAGATTATTAAATATCACCATGCTCCTAACTCTGTTTACTGCCTGCGGTTCAGGTAGGTTCTCTGAATCTGAGGTAATCCAGCCTGAATCCCTAAGGATAAGTATTCTGCATACCAATGATATCCACGGGAACTACATGCCTTTCAAAACCACTACCGGAAGTGCGACCTCTCAAACCGGAGATCCCGGGAGGGATACCCTCATAAATTTTGGAAAAGAGGCCGAGATAGGTGGATTTGCGGTTTTGGCTACTGCCGTAAAGGAGATAAGAAATTCCAGAGGAAAGGAAAACGTGCTTCTGTTTGATTCGGGAGACACTTTCGGTGATGATCTTTTAGGGAATTTAACCGAAGGGGAAGCGGTGATCCAAATGATGAAACAACTGGGCTACGATTACATGGCCCTGGGAAATCATGATTTTGACTACGAAAGGGAGCGCACGGAAGAACTTATGAAGCTCGCTGGATTCCCTTTTGGAGGAGCAAATATCACAGACAAGCGTACCGGAAACAGTATCTTTGATAATCCTTATATCATCAAGGAATTTCAAGGGGTTAAAATCGCCATCCTTTCCCTGGGTTATCACAACACCCATCTTACCGGGAACCGGGATAATATGAAAGATCTTGAATTCCGCAGGGGAAATGAGGTAATAAAAGAATATCTGCCGGAACTCAAGCAAAATGCTGATATCATTGTGGTACTTTCCCACCAGGGTACCGCTATTGATAGACTCACCGCAGAGAAGTTCAGCGACATAGATCTGATTATCGGAGGGCACAGTCATGATGTGTTTAGGAAACCTGAAAAAATCAATAACACCTATATAGTACAGGCAATGGCTGATGCGGCTATTCTGGGTGAGATAAACCTGAATATTACGGCCAAGGAACTCACAGGGATAGAATCGGAAAATCATTTTTTGTGGCTAAGCCATTACGAAAAAGATGCTGAGATGGATGCCCTAATCTCGCGTTTTCGTGATCCTCACCGGGAGCAGCTGGAAGAAAAGATCGCCACAGCTGTTGACGTTATTGACAGGCAGTACAAAAGTGAGAGTGCTTTTGAAAAGCTCGTGGGAAATCTTCTACGGCAAGAATATGATGCTGATATCTCTTTTCAACCCGGAGTTGGCTACGGAATTTCCCTTCATGGAGATGTTAGCCGGGAACAACTGTATCGACTCATTCCTCATCCTTCAAAAGTGGCCACCCTTATTTTGACCGGGGAACAGGTGAAAGCTATCCTGGAGCAAACCGCAGCAAACCAAAAGCCCCTGGATAAATATGAAGTGGTGGGAGGTTTGCTGCAAAGCAGCGGAGTGAGTTATACCCTGGACTATGCTAAACCTTTAGGTAACCGGATCAGCAACATGAGAGTGAACGGGGAGGAGCTACAACCTGAGAAAGAATATAAAATTGTGACCCATACCGGAATGCTAAATGGTCTTCATCGTTACGATGAGTTAGGAAAGGGCAAAAACACCGAGAAGAAAGATATTCAATTAAATGAATTTACGGTAGAGAAATTCAAGGAAGTCGGTGAACTTAGACTCCCTGACAATATGGAAGAAGTAACTATTAAAGAGGAATAGTATGTTTTCAGTTGTAGGCACCTGTTGAACTTATTTTAATCTCATTTCACACTTCTAACCAAGCTCTAAAACCTCTTGCGGCGTAATAAGATTCTGCGCCATTGTGGTACAGGAAAACGGTGTCATAGCGTTTGTCACAGAAAAGTGCTCCACCCAGGTTTCTGATCTTTTCTGGGGTTTGAACCCAACTGGAAGTTTTAGTGTCGAAATCTCCGAATTGTTGTAGTTGCCGGTATTGGTATCTGGAAAGGATCTCTACCCCCATTCTTTGGGCCAGGTCCATCGCGCTGTTCTTAGGTTTATGTGCTTTTCTGGATTCCAGTGCTGCCTGGTCGTAACAGAGACTTCGTCTGCCTTTTGGACTTTGTTCAGAACAGTCGAAAAAGATAATTTGACCGGTTTCCCTGTCCTGGTCTACCACATCGGGTTCACCGCCGGTGCTTTCCATCTGGAATAAAGAGTTGAGTTTTGCATCAGTAGCCTCTTTAATTCGTTCTTCTACGGAAGTCCACTTTACTCCTTTATGGCGTTTCGGGTGAGTCTCAAAACGTATTTTCAAGGTTTTCAGGAGTTCTTGTACTTCCTTTTCTGAAAGTTTAATCTTGTTCATAATTCAGTAGGCTTTTATTCATTGAAAAATTTTCAATTTTCCGGTTTCCAATTATAAATATTCTATGAATTGTTACTTTTCTTTTTTAAATACCTCTGTGATAATTAACCCGTAGTAGGTTATTACCAGCCCAAATAAAATCCATCAGGTTATTATAATTCCATTTATGGTTTCAAAACATTAATACAATATAATAGATTCATATTCAACTGATTCCGGGTATTAAAAAGCCCCACAAAATGCAGGGCTTTTAAAAATTTTCAAACCACAGTTACGCATCAACTGCTAAAGCGACATCAATCCTTGCAATCAAATCATTCCAATGATAACGGCTTAGCTGATCGTTTGTTCTGTTTCTTCTAGATCTAAGATCTCTTCTAAGTTGCTCGAGATTCCCACGCATCAGAGCGATAATATCGGTAGAAGTGACCTCGATATCTTCCTCTTTATGGAGATTCTGAACATATTCTGCCGCTGCATCTACATAGGCACGCTGGATATTTCTCCGGTAGGCATTTACTTTCCGGGATCTATACAGCTCTTTAAAAATACCTCTTCTAAGATCGTTCATCAATTCAACTACAGTATAGACCTCTTCTCCATTTACCTGCTCGTTGGTAATCATTCGCTGCAGCCGGTCTTCGTCCAAGAGATCATTCAGTGCCCTGCTTTGTAGGCTTTGCACCCGTTCAATGGCTCCGGTAGCCTCAATGCGCTCCAGTAGTTCGTGATCCAGGAGCCAATCCGGGGTAGTAAAAGCGTGTTCATTGAGGAATGCCACGGCAGATTTCTGTTTTTCTTTGGGAACCGGATTATAAACCGTTCCTTGCTGGTCTGCAGTTTTTCTGGTTTCGTAAACACCACCAACGTTGGTCACCACATGAGACATATAACCTCTCCACATATAGGTGAGTTCCCGGTAGACTTCTGTTAATTCAGAATAATCTGTATTGTCTTTAGAGGTCCATTCTACAAGATTCGGCACGACACGCTTTAGGTTTGCAAGCCCGTATGCACTGGCTTTTACCTGGTCGTTACCAAGGCTCTCTCGTTGGGATTGTGGATCAATCCCGCCGTAGCCATTTCCAAATTCATACCACGGATCTCCTGCTTTTTCCTTGATCCACTTGCTAAGAATGGGTTTTTCTTCGTCAGGATTATCGGCTTCCGGAATATATCTGTAACCCCAGTTGATCGCGTAAAGATCATAAGGACCCATCATCCTGATGTAGCGCACACCTTTATCACCGGGCTGAGCTACATAGTTCACCCTGGCATAATCCATAATGGAGGGGGTCAGGCCATACTTTTGAGTAAATTCAGCAGAACGCAACGAATCTGTTGGGTAAGCAGCACTGGCCTTCATATTATGAGGCAAACCAAGCGCGTGGCCCACTTCGTGTGCGATCACCATGCGCATCATCTCTCCAATTTCCTTCTCAGGGGTATTAAGCGTTCGTGCCGAAGGGTTCTGAGCCCCAGCCTCGATCAGGTAACGGTTCCGATAGGAACGCAGGTGGTTGTGGTACCAGATGATATCACTCTCGATGATCTCACCGGTACGTGGATCGGTTACCGAAGGTCCCATCGCATTTCGTGTAGTACTAGCCACATAACGCACTACAGAGTAGCGCACATCCTCAGGACTGAAATTGGGATCTTCCTCCTTAGTCGGCGGATCTTTGGCGATCACGGTATTTTTAAAACCTGCAGCTTCAAAAGCCACATTCCAGTCTTCAATTCCCTGCCTGAAGTAAGGTCTCCATTTTTCGGGCGTGGCAGGATCTATATACCAAACAATTGGCTTTTCCGGCTCCACAAGTTCACCTCTTTTGTAGGCTTCGATATCTTTAGGGACGAGTTTCCAGCGGTTGATGATCCTGTAATCGTCACTTTTTAATTCGTCGGAATTATAGTCATACTTTTGGGTGGTGAACCAGCCCACGCGATGATCGGCCAGACGTGGCTGCATCTTTTCATCCGGAAGCAAGATCATAGACTGGTTCATCATCATGGTAATGGTTCCTGCCTGATCGCTCTCGGGCGGTTCCTCGGCTTCATAGGTCATCACGTGCTTTACTTCAATATTTTCAGGAAAAGCATTGGCAGAAGTGATATAGGAGCGGGATTTATCAAGCTTTTTTACTTTATAGCGCTTTTTGAGAGAAGGAGATACACCATTGATGGCCGCTACTTCTTCTTTAAAGAGATCACTCACCTCGATTACTACGGAAGTTTTATCCTCGTTATAAGCCGTGATCTTTGAACTGAACAGGATAGGGAAGAAGTTATTGGCTGCGACCGACTGGTAAATAGGAGTGCCTTCCTCGCTTTTATTCTCGAAGCTAATTACCTTAACGTCGATATGGTTTCCTCTTTTTTCCCAACGAACTACTTGTTCATTGGCTTTTGAACCGGCATTGACATATCCACCGCCAAAACCGGCAGGCACTCCGGCAATACGACTCACCAGCAGCATGTCTTTTCCCAGCATTCCAAGCGGAATTTCAAAATATAGTTTATCATCTACAAAATGAGTGGTGAAGAGGCCTTCGTCGCTTTTTGCAGCGGCAGTGATTACCTCGCCGTAGGGCTTAATATCATCCTGTGTTTTTTTATCAACGTTGTTCTCATCTGATGATGTCGAAACTGCCTTTTGGGTTTGGCAACTTACGCCAAGTGCCAATAGCAATCCGTACATCGGTAATTTTTTCATCATGGATATATGGGATTTTTGAGGTTCCTAAGATAGAGAATGAAGTTAGAATTACGAAATAAGAAGTGCTAAGGGAATTGGGAGGTTACGTTATTAGGGGAAATCCAAAGAGAGAGAATTTGCTTTTGTTTCGAACCCCGATTTATCCGAGACTTAAAGTCTTTTTGCTGGTAGACCGAAAGAGAATCCCAGATAATTTAAAACTAATCATCAATTAAAGGTATAGTATTGAGGTCTATGGTTCTTTTGATGGAAAAGGAAAAGAATAAATCTAATCTTCATTGGCTTTTTTATCCGTTAAGTTGAAAATGCCTTAAAAAGAAGAACTACTTATCGTTTAGGATTTAATACCGCTCCAGAATCTTTCCTATTTCCATTCTATAGACCGGTGTATCCAGAAAGTTATTATGACCAAGACCTTTTAGAGTGATCAGGCTGTCTGTCGATTTAAAATGCTGCTGAATTTTAAGGGAAGAGCCGTAATAAACGATCCTATCTTCATCTCCATGTAAAACTACCACCGGCATATTTGTTTCTGACACATATTTTCCGATCTCTAATTTATACCTAAATAGGAATGAGGGAAACACCTGAAGTGGAGTCGTATTTTTCGCGAGATCGGGTAGCGAGTAAGGTGGAGCCTGCAGGATCAATAATTTGGGATGGTTCTTTGCAGCCAATCTCGCAGCCATTCCCGAACCTATGGAATGCCCAAGGACAATAACATTGTTTTCGGGATATTCCTTTTTTAGTTCATCATACAGTCTTTGCACGTCTTTATGCAGCTGAGCTTCACTCTCAATAAAGCCTTCGCTTTTGCCGTAACCCCTGTAATCGGGGATGAAAACATCATAATTAAACTTAGTAAAGGTTTGCGCCACTCTGCCCCATCCCTCCAATGAACCTGCATTGCCGTGGAGGTAGAAAACCAGGCCTTTGGGATTTTTTGTTCGAAATAACAGGGCGTGTAGTTTTTTTCCATCTTCCATGGTAACAGTGCGTTCTTCAAATTTTTCAAAATGGCTGAACCTGTAATTCTTCGGAAGTTTCTGTGGTAAAAAGATCATTTTCTCCTGGAAAAAATAGCCTAAGATGCAGATAAGCAGATAGAGAATTATAAGGATAGAAAAGAATATAATCAAGGTTGATCTCATTTTTAATTACCAGAAAGTTGTAAAAAAAGATACGCTTTTTCTGTCTTCTTTTCTTACCAAAAAAGCTGTTATTGCATGTATTTAGCTACAAGATGTCGAATTTATTTCGCTGATTTTTCTAAAATTTTCTACAGGATGAGATAATGACCAATTTGATCAAGATCATTTTTTTATCAGTTTTTAAACAAATTTTTCCCTTACCCATTAACTTTTTGGTAATCAGGATAAGGACAATTAAATTGATAAATACCGATTGGAGAGGGATGTATGGAATCAAAAAATAAAAGATTCGATGAAATCAAAGTGCAATCAAAAAACTCATGCAGCGAAGTGCAAAAAAATAAACCTGTAGTACCTCAACTACCCTTTTCCTGTAAGCCATCACTGGTTTCAAAATACAAATGATAATGATTGCTGCATCCCGGGTTAAAGCCTGCTGAACAATTTGGACAGGTATTGCCGGATTCCAGGTATTGATCTATACTAAGCTCGTGGCCGCATACACCACATAAAATGGCTTTTTCAGAAAAGGCTGTTTTAGGCCATACCTGATGTTCGTGTTCTGCATCTTCTTCATGACAGGAAAAGCATGGGTAGTATTTCTCGCAGCATTTAAACTTTATAGCAATAACATCTAAAGCCGAATTCCAGTGTACACAACGGGTTTGCTTGTCTATTGATTGACCATAAACAGTGGTTCCTTGAATTTGAAAAATATTTAGTGGCTTTGGCATCTTTTCCTGTGAGTTGGTACGGTTGAAATAAAATAATAATATGCAGAAACAAAACAGGTGTAGTGGTTTCATCTTTTGGTAATTACTTTTAAATAAATTTTAATCGGCTTATAATTCTCCAAGAGTTTGCCAAAAGTAAGGCTTTTTATACATTTTCTACAATAGCCATAATTTGAAAGGAACCGCCGTTGTTCAAATTTCTAACACTATTGACATCTAAACCAATTATTGGGTTAAACATGTAATTAGCATACCCTAAATCGACTTGATAATCGTTTTCGCTATTATACTTTATTTTTTTCAATCTTAAGTTTGGTTATCAACAACTATAATTTTTTGATCATTTCAAATTGTTTTCCTTTTAACGCTACATTTTTTGCTTTCAAAAATTCAGTGATTGAAGTACAGTGCGCATCTGTATTCATAATTTTAAGCAGTTCCTTCTTATTGTATTTTTTTGCTTCATGAAGCAATAATGTTGCTATCCCCTTTCTTCTATGGTGTTTTTCAACTGCTATTTGGGTGACATCTCCAGAATTGGGTTCAAAGATGCAATAGCCCATAAGTTTTTTGTCGTTAAACACTCCTAGGTATATAAATTCTCCTGATGCCCTTTGAATAGCCTGGAAGTCGTTCTGCCAGGAAGGATTAAAATCCCAAAAGCTCGGGATCGTTTCAAAATCCAGCATATTCAGTTTTGAAACCATGTAGTCTGAATTGTTTATCCTGCTGTCAATTTTTTCATTTTTTTGCATGAAATAATTAAGCTCTCTGGAGGTTTCAAAGCCAAGTTTTTTATAAACAGAAATGGCTTTAGGGTTGTGCTGCAAAACTTCCAGCAGGTATTGTTCAATCTTGTTTTTTCTCAAAAGCGGCAGAGAAGTCTCGAAAATTTCTGTTGCCAAACCTCTTCCTCTAAAGTCTTTTAAAGTTCCTGTGCCGGTGTCGTAGGCAGTGGGTATTCCATTGTGATACCCTATTGCATTAAAAGTAAAGGCTACAATTTCATCCTTATGATCAAAGACAGCAAAAGATAATTCGGGAACGAAGCCGCGTCTTTTTAACATTGCCTGGAGTTGTGCTCTATTCCATTGTACTTCATAACCGTCAAATGCCTGTGAGAAGGCTCTGGAAATGATTTCGAATCCTGTATTTTCAAGAGATCTTATTTCCATGAATTATATTATTGTATTTGGTCTATAGGATTATTGAAGCTCCAATAAATGTACTTAATCTTTTTATTTAGGATATGGAAATATCTAGCCTTGTCTTCTTAATGTTATTCTTTTTCGATCTCTTGTATTAGGCTATCTATGTAAAAACCATGAGGATTTTTGGTACCGTGAGTACGCAAAATGTATTTTACCGTTTTATTATTTAATCTGATAGTACCTTCTTCCTGTATGAAACCGGACCATTCGGGGGTATTTATTCTTAAGGACTCATTATTATACAAATTGCTGTCCAAATGAATGATGTGGTTAGTGACACTTATTTTCTTCCCATAGATTCCGTTTGTTTTATAGTCGGTTAAAGCATTTTCATCGGAATCAAAGAGTATTACAATGTAATTTTTGTCTGTAGTTATTTGAATATCAATAGTACTTTCATTCCGTGTTATAGAAACGGCGATTAAAATGCCCAGGACTAATTCTCCTATTGCAATTACTTTATATGGAATGATACTTATCAGTATCCTGTCAATAATATAAAAAACAAGAATAATGAGAGTGATTGCACCTATTACCGCCCCGATAAGCGCTGCTTCGGCCTCACTGTTAAAAACAATAAATAAAATATAAATGGTATATAGGATGCCCAGGGCAGCAATTACCACTAAGGGGGTTACCGGAAAGATTAGCTTTTTTAAAAAATCACTCATTTTAATTAAAGTTAGTTAATCTTTATTACCATCTCGTTGCTCAGAAATAATAGGATTGAACTTGGCCATTTATGTCTTACCGGTTCAGACTTATTTATTTTTCCTTAGCTGCTCTTACCATGGCCAACCCGGTAATCGCCTGGAGCAAACCAGAAGAAAAATAGAGTGGTTGTAAGAAATCCTTATATCCTATAAAAGCTACCTGGGCTATTATCCAGATCATTAAAATTAAGCCAAATATGCTTCCAAATTGAGCTCTGTTTTTATTCTTTTTAAAGCTAAGCCAAAAACCGAGGACATTTCCAATTCCAATTAATAAGAAAAGTATAATTCCCGGAATCAGAAAGTTTGGGAATGGTGTGTTTGCCAGCCATTCGAATTTCATATTCAGACTGTTACCAGAAGGATCCTTTATTAGCATAAAACCACCCAGGAGTCCGCTTAGACCATTGAATAATTGCAAAAGGTCGAAGGTGATAATAAGACTAGTTGTTGTTTTCATGTTTTTATTATTAGGCTTGTATTGGAAAGCTTTTTCTAAATATAAATAGCTTTTGCCAGTATTAAATCTTTATGTAAAATAAACTTTACAATTAATTTTTTTTATTATATTTGTAAAGTAAAAATTACATAATGTAAACTATAAACGACATTACAATGAAGAAGGAACGTAAAAAAAATTTATACACTCTTGCCATATGGACGTGGAGTTGGGTGGTAACTATGGCCATCGCTGCCTTTGGACCAAAATACATATGGGATGACCACACTGTTCTAACTGTTCTAGCCGTATCAGTAAATTTTGTTCATGGAATTTTAATGATTTTCGCAAACAGAAGATTATTAAATAATTTTGATGAGCTGGAGCGCAAAATTCATTTGGAATCCCTGGCTTTAACACTGGGTTTAGCAGTTATAGTTGGATTATCCTATTCTTTGCTCGACACTACTAATCTAATTGGTTTTGATGCCGAGATAAGCAACCTGGTGATATTTATAGGAGTCACTTATTTAGTTTTAGTCACTATTAACACCAGAAGGTATACATGAAAAACAAGTTGAAAGTGCTTCGGGCGGAAAATAGTTATACTCAGGAAGACTTAGCTGATATTATTGGCGTTTCCCGTCAAACCATTAATGCCATTGAAAAAGAAAAATTTGATCCCAGTCTTCCTACGGCTTTTAGGATTTCCAAACTCTTCAATTTACCCATAGAAGATATTTTTCATTTTGAGGAAACTAAATGAAATTAATCAGACAGTACATTTTTTTTCTTTTTGTGAACCATGAGTCCGTGCTTTTTCTAAAACAAAAGCCGGCTTAAAATTAATGGCAGATCGGTTCTGATAATTTTCATCAAAAAATTTCATTTTTCTCAAATGCTTTCATACTGTTTCAGGAATTTCGATGGTTCTATCCTGGAGCTATCTGGTAAGCTAAGACCTAATTCTTAGCATATCTCTGGATAGCTGTTCTGTAATGTTATAAATTTTAATTACACATACATTCGGCTTATCCTTTCCAGTCCGTTAGGATCATTGATCTTAATTCTCGTACCCTGAGTACTGATAAGCTTTTCTGCCCGGAATTCAGAAAGTAGCCGGTTAACAGTTTCCTTAACCGTACCTACATAACCCGCAAGATCTGAACGGGTAAGGGCTACCTGATGAGGTTCCCTGCCAGTGATATTGAATTTACTGTCCAGGTTAAGAAGCGCTTCCGCCAGCCTTCCGCGAACCGGCTTATAGGCAAGATCTACTGTTTTTTCATGACCCTTCCTGATATTGAGAGCAAGTTGTTGCAGTAAGCTTCTGAAGATATGATCATCTTCTTTTAAAACTTCCCAGAAATCCTGTTTAGGAATAAAAAGCAAAGAGGAGTCTTCCAAGGTTTTGGCAGAATTCCCATAGCGACTTTTGGAGAACAGGTCTGAGAGGCAAAGTAACTCCCCATTGGTAACGATCTTTAAAATCTGTTCTTTACCTGAACTCCCCAGTTTGGAGACTTTTATACTTCCGTTCTCTACAAAATAAGCCCCAAGGGGGGTGCTTCCTTCCTGATAGATCAACTGGCCTTTTTTATAGTATAAATAATCTGCGCGGGCTCTTAAAGGAGCCGGGATCTCGAGGGCCATATTTTCGGTGGGATACAAGACAGGTGCCATATGAAGTTTTTTAGTTTAACCGGTGATTAATATGATGGAAATTAATAATAAATACCTGCGACAACCATGACAAATGTCATTTTTACAACTTTAACATAAGTTATAATTTATTTGTAATTAGGGGTTTATGGTGGTTTTGTGCAGCAAGGTAAGAAGGGATGGTTTGATTGTTTTAGATGCTAAAACTTTAGTGAAAATGAAATTCTGGAACAGGTGAAAACTGCCTGTGCCATTTATGTTTTTCAAGGAGTGATTTTTGTCATTAGAACCGGGATTTAAAACAGATTTCACAATAGCAAGTACTAGTAATAAACCTATTTAAATTATTTAATTTCAATGTGTTGTGTGGAAATTATGATATAGAATTTATTAACCTTAAAAACTAAAACGATGAAATTAATTGACACTATTTTAAAATCGGCAATGGTTGCCCTGCTCATGGTTTTCTTCACCGGGTGTGAAACTGATGAGCTGAACGAACAGCTTTTTGAAGCAAATGCCCAAGTAAAAGCTCCAACTGTAGAATCTGCAGGAAATAACCTCTCTTTCCCGGTCATCTGGGCTGAAGAAGGTATAACAAAAATCCTTCGAACTCCTCCTACAAATCTTGGGGAAGCCGATTATTTTCTTTCAGGAGAATGGTGGTTCGTATGGGGAGAGGATCCTATAGACCCAACTTATCCTATTTACGGGTGTGAACCTAGTCCTTCTGGTGATCTATTATGTAACGACGAGAAAACCGTGCCTGGTTCTGATTACTTCAAAGCCTGGTTACAGAAAGACCCGCTTAACTTCTGGGAGGCCTATAATGGAGATGCAAGTCTTCCCGTATATGTGGATTTTATTGATTGGGGAGATAACCTGGAGTCTATTGACTGGAGAATCAACTCTAAGGTACGTACTGAACTGGTGTTGTATGAAAATGTTATTGATCAGGGTTTTGAAAATGGCGTTCTACAATATCCAATGAGACATGTTTCGGGCTGGGGAACCGATGAAGTGCATGGATTGCAAACAAATTACCTGGATGATGCGATTTACTCACCTACACCAGAAGAAGATCCAACTTTCGGATTACAGGCTACTGTCTATTCTGAGAGAACCAGGATGACCATTCAAAAACTAAATGTTGACCGGGAAGATCCAAGATTATTAACCCAATTGGAATGGGATGCCCAAAATTCTCAATGGGTAGATATAGGTGGGGGAGAGCCTCTGATTAATGAGCCTTTCTTCAACTTCGCCGTGGCTGAAGCAGCCGATGGCCCGGGTTATTTTAATGCTGAGGTTAACGTCAAAGGAAAAATCATTTATGGTTATACCTGGGATATGAAAGCGATGAATGAAGGAACCGGGGATTACAGGATAACTTATAGCTTTGATGCAGGTACAGGCTTAAATACTTTTATTAATTCTGATACCCAAATAATTGTAGCAGAAGAGGTTACAATATATGCTGAAGGTGAAAGTGGGGGAGCAGGGGTTTTAGATGACTCCAATGACCTAACCTATATGGATATAAGAATTGTAGGAAAAACCACCGGTGGCAGTGGTGGTAACAGTGGCGGTAACGGCGGTGGTAATAGTGGCGGTGCCGGTAATAGCGATAGCAATGGTGGTGGTAACAATACCGGCGGTGGCGGTAATGGCAGTGGCGGCAAAAATTAAATAAATCATTAACCATTCTAATTATAAAAGCCGGTCAACATTTGTAGACCGGCTTTTTAACTTAATGAATGAATTCCTTACTTCCCCTGAAGCTCCAGGCAGGTTTCTGGAATTTCAAGGGTCCTATCCTTGAGATAGGAATCAAACCACCGCATCATCCTTAGGGTATCGTCATACCTGGCCGCAGCTTTCTTATTCCCGTGGACTTCTCCGGGGTAATGTACCAGCCTAACAGGAGTATCGGTCCTGGTTTTAAGATGACAGTACAATTCGTAAGATTGCCCGGGATCAACGCGGGTATCTTCTTTTCCTTAGAGGATAAGCAGGGGGGCTGGGCAGCATTAAAAATCGGACTGCGTTCCAGGTAGAACTGGTAGTCGTTCCAAATACGTTTGCGGCCGTTTACTAAATAAATTTCCTCGGGTATATCGCTGGTTCCCCATTTAGAAATATTATTGCTAATCCCTACAAACATCATTCCGGCTGCAAAACTATCGGTGTGGCGGGTGGACATCCAGGCAGTGGCTTAACCTCCGTATGATCCACCGGTTACTCCAATCTTGTCTCTGTCGATATTATGATTCTCAATGTGGTAATCTATACCGTCGATAATATTATCAAATTCTTATCCGGCAGCATTCCCTAGCTTGATTTAGCGAATTCAATGCCTCGCCTAGTACTGCCCCTGTAATTAGGGTAAAATAAGGCGTAACCCTTGGCGGCCCCTAACTATCCGGGCATGCTGTAGGCGATAAGCCATCCATTGTCATAATGTGCTTCCAGACCTCCGTGAACCACGGTGATCAAAGGAGTTTTTTCTGAAGCCTCTAAGGGATGAATCAGGATTCTCCCCTTTCTAATAATTTAGGAAAATTTTAGGGGAACAAAAAAAAATGGATGGTGTGAGGAATATATATTAGTTCTATGGGGATTTTTTAAATAATAAACCGGGAGAATTAAAAAGCCTTTACTGTGAAGAAAAGTACAATTTTATTAATTGTAGGTTTTGTTTTATTATGGAACTCCGGTTTTATAGGTGCGGAGTACGGACTTCCCTATACTGGGCCATATACCTTAATTTTCTTGAGATATCTAGCAGTGACTATTTTGATGGTTTTATATCAGGGAGCAGTAAAAAGATTTAAATGGTTCGGTTGGAAGGCTACATTACTCAATATGTTAATAGGCTTCCTGGCCCATGGCGTATGGCTTACCTGTGTATTACTGGCTCTGGAAAAAAATGTTCCTGCGGGAATTGTGGCACTCATTGTAGCTTTGCAGCCTCTGGTAACGGGAGCTCTTTCTCGTTTTATAACGAAAGAAGATGCCAATTTATTCCAATGGTTAGGATTGGTACTAGGCTTTTTAGGTGTGGTGATAAGCGTGGGTTTTCGAATAGATTTTAGCGATCCTGGTTCAATATATGCTTATCTCCTTCCTTTAGGTTCGGTCATCGGTATTACCATTGCGACATTAATTCAGCGAAAGTTGGAGATAAAGGATGAAAAGGAGAAATTGCCCCTGGATCAAACCCTTTTTTATCAGAGTCTTGCCACCATGCTGGTTTTAGTTTGGCCAGCCATTTTTGTAGAAAGCTTAGCTTTACAATGGGAGCCAGAATTCAGTTTTGCTATGATCTGGTTGATTCTGGCTGTTTCCCTGGGGGCATATATTTTAATGTGGAAATTGATTGAGCGACTTGACGCAACTCGTGTAGCTAGTTTGTTTTATCTCGGTCCTCCAGTGACCATGGTAATGGCATGGCTGGCCTTTGACGATAAAATTTATGCAATGGATATTGTTGGCCTTGTCGTGGTGTTTTTAGGAGTCATGTTAACTTCACAAGGGACATCTAATTCTTAAAAGGTTCCCTACTTCAAAAGAATTACTTATAAAAGCTAGTGCTAGCAAGAACCGGCTGATGTTTATTCCTAAAATTTAATCCATTACCCCCTGCAAAAAAAATTAATTTTTAAACCTTATCAGATCGTAGGGCTCCAAATAGCATCTTCTTTTTTAACTACATTTTAACTAATTACAGAAAACCGTTGGGTATTTCTTCCCGTAAGTATTTTAAACCAAGAAATCTTAATAGTATGAAAAGAGAAATTTTAACGGCACAGAAAAGGCCGAATGAAAAGTTGAAAAATACTAACTCCCGTAGAAGCTTTCTGAAAATAGGAAGTTTGGCGGTAGTGGGAACCAGCTTAATGTTGTCATGTAGCAATGATGATGATGTAGTGATGCCTCCCTCAGAAGTCTTTGACCTGGGAAGCGGGGATCTAGGCATTCTGAATTATGCCTATGCTCTGGAACAACTGGAAGCGGCTTTTTATAAAAATGTACTGGATGGATCCTATTGGATGAATGCCGAAGCAGAAGAGCGGCTTATCCTTGAAGATCTTCATAAACATGAAACTATCCATCGTGAATTCTTTAAGGCGGCAATCATAGGGGCAGTCAATGGAGATACTTCAAAGGTGTTACCTGAACTTGAATTTGATTTCTCATCTGTGGATTTTAGTGATAGATCCTCGGTGTTGCAAACAGCCAAAACTTTGGAAGATACCGGAGTGGCTGCCTATAATGGTGCAGGCCAATTGTTGCAAACTCCAGATTACCTGGTGATCGCGGGAAAAATAGTTTCTGTGGAAGCAAGACATGCTTCAGCCATTCGGTCCATTTTTGATGAGGATTTAAAATCATTTGCTGGTGATGATGTGATTGATGCCAATGGACTTGATCTTGCCAAGAGTCCTTCAGAAATTCTTTCTGCAGTGGGAGACACTGGTTTTGTAAAAACTAAATTCACTGCAAATCAATTACCAACTTCTTAAAATAACATGTTATGAATCTAATAAATTTTATTGAGGAATTTACCACTGATAATTTAATAAAAAAGACTTCCTCCAGAAGGGAAGTGTTCACCACTTTCGGAAATCTCGGAAAAAAAGCGGCCTTAGCATCTATTCCGTTTGGGCTTGCCACAGGGAAAGCTGGAGCGATGACCATGCAGGACCAGAATGCTGCCATAGCTGCATTGCAGCTGGCCTTGACCCTGGAATATCTCGAAGCCGAATTTTATATTAAAGCCCTGGAATCAGGAGTTTTAGTAGGTAACAGGGCAGAGGCAGTTTATGAACAAATCTCTAAGCACGAATCAGCTCATGTGAATTTTTTACGTGATGGGTTAGGGGATGATGTAGTAGAATCTCCGCAATTTGACTTTACCGCAGGAGGAGCTTTTGATCCGTTCAATGAAAATGGATCGGGACAAGAAATAGCTTATGCCCAAATTTTGGCGTTGGCCCAGGCTTTTGAAGATACCGGGGTGAGAGCCTATAAGGGCCAGGCTGGAAACTTAATGGGGACACCTTTTCTGACCCCCGCTTTACAAATTCATTCTGTGGAAGCACGACACGCCGCCGAAATCAGAAGATTAAGAGCGGATGTGCTTAATGCTAATAGTGATCAGAGTGCTCTGGGTTGGATCTCTCTTAATCAAAGAGGTCCCGGAATGCCAGAGGCAACACAATCGGTTTATAATGGTGAGGAAAACCTGGTTCAGGGCGGAGTAAATCTAGAACAAGCGACAGAATTTGATTCAATAGCAGTATCTCAATCCTTTGATGAACCTATGGATGGAGACACGGCCAGGGCAATAGCCTCTCTTTTTATCGTTTCCTGAATTTGGATCTTTTGTGGGTTAATTAAAGAATCGCCAAAAATTTTTGGCGATTTTTCTTGTTTTAATTCTCCGCATTTTCCTAATTTTAATTAATATACTATATCTATGCAGCCAGACCTGCTCATACTTCGGCTTCAAGACGGAGATGAAAAAGCATTTGAAAGAATTTATGAGCTTTATTCCCAAAGTTTAATGGGGATCATCTTTAGCATTACTCGTGATAAAGATGTTTCCCAGGAAATCCTCCAGGATGTTTTCATAAAAGTTTGGAGTAATGCTAAAACTTATGATCCCGATAAAGGTCGTTTTTTTACGTGGTTACTTAATATAGCCCGAAACAGAGCTATAGACGAATTAAGGTCCAAAGCATCAAGAAATAACCAACAAAAAATTTCGCTTGATGAGGTGCATCATATATTTGAAGCAAGTGCACAGGTAGATACTGATAGTATAGGACTTCAGAGATATATAGAAATTTTAGAACCTTTATGTCGAAAGATCATTGAGTTGCTATTTTTCAAAGGACTAACTCAACGGGAAAGCGCAAAGACCCTGGATATGCCTTTGGGCACTTTGAAAACCAAAAACAGAAATTGTATCAATCAAATCCGCTCTCAAATAAATGGATAATCTTCAGGAGTATAAAGAATCCGGAATTCTGGAGTTGTATGTTTACGGTTTGTTACCGCAGCAAGAGAGTATTGAGGTGACTCGTCTGATACAGCAACATCCTGAGTTAAAAACTGAAGTAGAGGAAATCGAAAAGGCCCTAAAACAACTTTCTGCTGATTACTATCCCAGAAGTGTGAAACATCTGACACCAAAAATTACCAAGAAGCCGAAAAAGGAGACTAAGCTAAAAGCATTCGGATGGTTAGGAGCTGCAGCTGCCATTGCTTTGCTGGTCATAAGTGGGATTTTATTTTTTCAAAATCAGGAGCTCCAATCAAAGCTAAGTGAACTGGAACAGGAAAAAGATAGTTTGGAGAGGCAGATTATAGAGTCGCGCGGGAATCTGGCGGAAACTAATAAGCTCTTAGAAGATTTGCGTGCTAGGGATATTACCCGGGTTCCTTTAAATCCACAGAAGGTTTCTCCTGATGCTTTTGTTATGGGGTATCTTTCCAAAGGGAATGATCGGGTAATTCTTGATGCCAGAGAATTACCTGCTCCTCCTCAAGGAATGGTATACCAGGTATGGTCTCTTCAATTTGATCCTTTAAGACCAACAAGTATGGGACTTTTAGAGAATTTTGAAGAAAATGAGGAAAAAATCTTCTACCTAAGTGTAGAAGCAAATGTTCAAGGGTTTGGTATCACACTGGAACCAGCAGGTGGTAGTGAAAGTCCTAACCTGGAACAGCTCTATGTATTAGGGGCTATAGAAGCTTGATTTTTGTATTGAGGTGAAAAACAAACCAAAATATCACATACAAAGACCGATCAGATAGCACATTTTAAATTAAGGGTTAAATTTCAATCCACCCGTTGCAATATGCAACGGCTATTTCAACGCCTTTTTCATTTACGGTTGAAACCTACCCAACAAAAGAAATATTTAGCCGAAAAAGAATTGGTTGGTTCTTTCCATACAAACTATCCTTTACCCTAATAGCTTCGGATATAGATGATCCATGGCTTAGTAGCAGAAAAGGGATCAAGAACATTTTCTGGGTTTTAAGCAAATAATTTCTCCAGCCGGTATAAAAAGAATTCGGTTTTTCTGACTCCTCTTAATTGTGCTCTAAAGGCTTTTATTTTGGCATTAAAAGATTCTGCTGAGGCATTGGTGCTGCGGTTTGTAAAATAGTTTAATATGGAATGGTAGTTTAAGTAGATGCTGTTGGCTACCGTATTGAAGCTTTTAAAACCAGACTCTTCCACTTCTTTGTACCAGTGAGCTAATTTTGTAAAGGCTACACCTTTGTCTTTTGTCTGATTGAAGATGTTCCTGAGGTTGTTCACTAACTTGTAAGCTTTCTCTATTTCAGGATATTCTGTGAATAAAATAGTAGCTCTTTCTTTTTGATTATTGGTCCACTTGTCTGTTGATTTGTAGAGTAAATACCGGCTTCTGGCCAGGAGTTGCTTTTTGCTATCTCCGTTGGGAAGTAGTTTTGGCAGGAAGGCTTTACTGGTGGCCTTTGCTTGCTTTATCTGCTCATTCTCCTGGTCAATGGCTTCCCATCGGTATTTTATGCGAAGTTCTTGCAATGCTTCTATGGCAAGTTTCTGGACGTGGAATCGGTCCGTTACCTGGGTAGCTTTAGGGAAACAAACTTTTGCAATATGCTTCATTGAGTGAGCCATATCAAGGGTAATCTCCTCAACTTTATTCCGGATGGACGATGGAAGTTTAAGGAGTCTGTCAATGATTGGCTCTGCACGAGTTCCTTTGAAGATACCTACCAAAGCTCCTTTTTTACCCTTAGCCTCCTTATTGGTGATTATGGTATAGAGTTCTACCTGAGATAAGGCAGTCTCATCAATAGAAAGGAAAGGCCCCATGTTCTGAGGGTATAGGAGCCACTTTTTAGCATGAGATTTTTGCTCCCAGTTTTGGTACTGGCTTAGGTGGTTTTTATACTGACGTTGAAGTTTTTTGCCTGAAACCCCGAAGAATCCTCCAACTTGATTATTGCTAAGGGGGGTATTATCGGTTGCTTTCTTTTAAAAAATCAGCGAACTCTTTTGAAAGACGAGTACCCTGTGCAATAAAATCTCCCCAACTCCGGTTTACTTTGATCCACTTCTCATCTACTAAAACATCCCAGCGTCTTCGCTTCAGGCTTAGGCTTACCAGATTATCTCTGATTGGGTAATCATCAATTATCCGAGGTTTCATAAAGCCACTAGCTTTGTATTGGTGATTTTTATAGGCTTCCGGGATTTCCTTCTTCTCTTCTAAATATATGGTAAGTCGATTAACGTATAGTGGATCTTTAATGGGTTTTTTATCCAATCCAATAATATCAAAATAAGTGAGTAATCCTTCAGGAAGGATTAAGCTTAGTAGGGATAGATCAGTCTCTTTATTCACAGGAAAATATTTATCCGCAAAGAAACCTATTTTTCACTTTAGACCCAACTTTTGAGATTGATCCCAGAAAAGCAGGCATTGATAATAGCTTTTGTTTAGAATACAAAATTCGGAGAAGTTAAATAAAATATGTAATTTAATAATTAGCAATCAGTTAACTCTCTAATAAGCTTAATCCAACAGAGGTGATTTATCCACAACTAGGATTTATTTCAACTGAGTAAGAAGCTAGGATATGGATGATCGATGGATTTGTAGGAGAAAAGCAATTTTAGCAAAACTGTTTTTTGAGATTCAGAATTAGAGATTCTGAACAAATTATTTCTTTAATCAATAACCCAAAATTATTTAAATATGAAAAAATCAATGTTTTTAGTAGTAGTATCATTTTTTCTGGGTTTAATGCCACAGGAAAAGGTTCAGGCACAGGCAGAAGACACTTATCAGGCAGTGGAAGACGTCAGCTCGTTAAATACTGTCTTTGATTTTAGAATCGGTGATTCAGATAAAGCTATGGCTCATCTGAACCTGATTCATGAAATGTTAGAGGATCCGCACATGATCATTCAAGGAGAACAACCGGAAATTATTATTGTGCTTATTGGTCCCTCGGTAAAACTTGTGTCAACTAACAATATGAAAAACGCTCCGGACGGGAAAAATGAAATTGCCAAAAAGATATCGGACATGACTGCAGATGGCATTAGATTCGAGATTTGTATGACAGCTGCGCATGCTCACGGCGTTCCCGCCAATTCCGTTCTACCCGAGATTGTGCAGGTAAAAAATGGGTGGATATCCCTGGTTGGATATCAACAAAAAGGCTACTCAATGATTGCTGATTTTTAACAGGGACAAATACTGCTTTGCCTTTGACACCCCAGTAAGCACACGCCTTACCCAGTTATTATATAGCATATAGTTATTTATAGTAAAGCATGAATTTCAAAAAATCCTAAAATGAAAATCGTAAGTTCACATCTTTCTCACCTTCTCCCTCTTATGTTTCTTTTACTCTTTCTTCCGATTGGAGTTCTGGCTCAAGTTGATTTTGCAACTCCTTCATCAACAAAGGATCATTATGATATGATCATTAGAGATGTCGATTTGATCGATGGTACAGGAAGAGATCTTCAGCCGGGAGTCGATATATATGTGGAGAATGGGATTATTTCAGCAATTGTGGAAGAGGAGCTGAATGTGACAGCTGACACCGTAATCAACGGCGCCGGGAGGTATGCCATACCGGGATTGTTTGATGCCCACTATCATTTCATCAACTACAGGAAAAGAGACCTGGAAGATTATAAAGAGCAGGGAAAATACCTCCTTCATTTTGGCATCACCAATATCCTGATCACAAACGGAATAATTGAGGATATGCAAAAATTCAAAAAAAGAATTGATACTGATAAAGCTAGGGGGCCCAGAATATTCTACACTAGTAGAATGGCAACAATCCCGGGAGCTCATCCTGCAAAGAGAGAATATAAAGATCTCTTCACTGAAGGCGAAAATATCGAGTATGTTAAAGATACTCTGGATATAAAGCAAATTGTGAAGACTGCAATGGATGAAGGTGCAATTGCTATAAAAATAGCTATTGAGGATGGACCTACACCCCCACTGATAGAACGAATGCCAGCAAGTTTCATTCAAAAGTTCAGCAGAGAAGCGAACAAATTTGACCTTCCCCTTTTTGCACATATTTCGGATATGGAAGAAGTTAAAATGTCAGTAGAAAATGGTGTGGATGCCCTGATGCATGGAGCACTTGTTCAACTACCGGAAGATAAGGAGTTGTTGAAAAATATGGGTGATAAAAATATCTCGTGGGTCTTTACCAATATGATCTCAAAAGCTACAATCTTCTACCCTCTAAATCTTCAATGGCTGGAAGAGGAGCCTTATGAAATATTCAATGAGATATATATGAAATCGATAAGCGATCCCGATGGCAGCAAGGCTGAAAGGTCACGGCAGATCCTTTTGAATTATTTTCAATTCGATTCCGTACCTACCTTCGAAACCTTTATTAAAGAAACAATGAACTCCAATAGTGTAATTCTTCAAGAAGGTGTGAACATAGTAGTGGGAACGGATACTGGTGGTCCCTCTCCATATATTCTACCCGGCATAAGTGTACATGAAGAAATGGAAATCCTTCAACTCTCCGGCATTAACCCTTTGGAAGTTATTAAAATGGCAACCTTAAATGCTGCAAAAATGATGGGACAATCTGATTCTCTGGGATCTGTTGAGGATGGTAAAGTTGCAGATATTGTAATACTTGACAAAAATCCTCTAAAGAATATACATAACACTCTTTCAATTTCTACAGTCATCAAAGATGGAAAAGTACAAGGTAGAACTGAAAAACACTAAAAAGATAAGCCTTCAATATTAAAAAAATCTAAGGTGAAATTTCTCTTATATTTTTGGTGAAATTGAAGTCCTAATTCCCCTGTCAATTTAATGTACCTTTTTGTACCTCAAGCGTCACACCTTATAAAAAAGGGAAAGTAAAATGATCTATTGTGGTTTTCATATTTTATTCATTTCGGAATAATAAGATACTATATCCAGTCACTTTTTCTTATGTACTTTTCGAAATTAATTTTGATTAACTATTTGTATTTGTGTATTTTACATCGTTAGCCCTCCAACAATAAATTAAAAATGAAAACATTTGTATTTATAGTTGCCTTCATTATTTCATGGTGCGGTTCCGCACAGACCCCTATTTATGATCTTGTAATTAAAGAGGTAGGACTTTTTGATGGATACCAGGATCAAGGAATAGTAAATCTTGCTATTAATGCCGATACAATAGCAGAAATATCAACTAAGGACCTTAAGGGCCGTAAGAGCATTGCTGGTGCGGGTTATTACCTAATACCCGGATTAGTAAATGCACATGTACATGTTTCCAGGAAAGAGCATCTAAAAACAGGCTATCCATTGGGAGTCCTGACTCTTCTAAACATGCATACAGGTCTGGAGGATAGGGAACAGAGATGGAAAAAAATCACCAAAGACTCTTCAGGTTTTTCCAGATTGTATGGTGCCGGAAATGCCGCCACAGTTCCCGGAGGTCATCCGACTCAGTTCAGCCCAAATATGGAAACCATAAATGATTCCCTGTCAATTGAAGAATGGGTAAACCACCGTATTGCTGAAAATGTAGATTACATAAAGATCGTTAGGGAACAGCATGAATGGTTTGGAAAACAAGGATTCCCAGCTTTAGATTTTGAGCAGATTCACCAGATAATAGATTATGCACACAGCAAAGGTTATAAAGTAGTTGTTCATTCCAATACAGTGGAAGAGATGATGAAGATTGCTGAATTTGAGCCTGATGGTTTTGTCCATATGTTGGAATTTAAAGATGACTATCCTGTTCCAGAAGCTTACTATCAGACTTTGAAGAAAAGTGGGGTCTTTATAGTCACCAATGGAGGAATGGCTTTAAAACCAAAAGATAATGCTCCTCCATTCATCAGACAATGGATTGAAAATAATCTATTGGATGCAGAACAACGCGCAGAAATTATAAAAAAAATGAACGAAAATAACATCCTTTTGGTTGTAGGAACCGATGCACAGGAAGAAAAAATGGATTTTGGTTCTGATTACTTTTTTGAATTGCAGTTATACAAAATGGCTGGCCTGTCTAACGAGGAAATCCTGAAAGCAGCCACAGGAAATGCGGCAAAGGCATTTGATCTTCCTATTGGTGAATTAAAGGTTGGTAGCAAAGCGGATATGATTCTTCTTAAAGAGGATCCTCTAATTGATATTGAAAACCTAAAAAAGGTAAAGCAAATATGGAAGAATGGAAAAACTCTATGAAATTATGTAAGCCTTTAATCTTTCTAATTCTCGCACTCCTTGGGAGTTCATTATATGCAAGAGACACCTGCAGGCATTTTTAATAAATTAGAAAAACAATGGACCCAAGCCTAAGGGCGCCAAGACACCCTTCTTTTGTCAAATCTTATCAGTCCTAACTTCACACTGATAGGCGCTGGAGCTAAAGCAGGTACGTCTATAATCGACAAGAAACTCTATCTGAATAATGTAGCAAATTATAATTGGCCAGAAAGAGAGGTGGAAATAATTGATGTACAAAGCTTTGAAAACATAGCTGTTGTTAGATGTCTATGGAGCGGGACAGAGCCTCCTGGTTTTAATGCTCCCAAACCAGACAATGGAGTGTACAAATTTCTCCTGACGGATATCTGGGTATATAACAATGAAAGTTGGAAGGTGCTCGCGAGGCACTCTTCCTTTGGATATTAATTTACATTTGATTAACAAAAGCCCTTTAAAATATTAAAGGAGTCGGGTAGAACCTCAAGGGAGATAATCCAGGAATTTGAAGGGAAAATGCTCTTGATGCTTCAGATAAGCTCACTTTTTAGCTTTTCATTAAGGTCCTTATATGACTGATAAAGATCGCTTTTATCCTTAAGATTGGAATAATGGCTTGTCAGTTCTTTAGTCGCTGTATCCCCGGCAGGGTCATTGTCCAGGTAAAGAAGGACAATATCATAATTAGCTATTAACGGTTTAATACGGTCTATAAAAGCCAGGGAGTTTAAAATGATGCAATCGGAAACCGCAAGTAATTTCTTGTCGATTGTCCCCAGGGAGAGAAAATCAAACATTCCCTCAGTAATGATCAATTGCCTGGCATCATTTTTAATTATAGTAAAGGACTTCGGACTGGAAGAATTCTTGAAGTACCTGTTCCGAAGTTCCCATCCATTCTGGCTGTTTTGTAAGCCTATTGAGAAATACTCCTTGTTATTTAATTGATAATGGACTTCCCGACAATATTTTCGAGCTGTACTCAGGGAGATTTTCCGGTCTTCTAAATAGCTTAGCAATCCTGGATGAGTAATAGGAAGTGTTTTTAATATTTGAATTCCTTGGTGACTATTAAGGTTTCTTTTTTCCGGTTTTTTTACAGGAATAAACGACTCATATGATGTTTCGTTAAGTAAAAACTGTATGGCTTCTTTATACGAGCAGTTTTTTAAAGCCATTATGAGATCGATACTGTTTCCACCTTCTCCAATTCCAAAGTCATACCAGAGGTTAAGTTTAAGAGAAACTTTGAAAGAGGCCTGCGTTTCTGAGCGTAAGGGACTTAAAAACCAGGCTTCTTTTGTCGATTTCCGGGTAGGATAATAGCCTAAATTTGCAAGCGTGGTCACGATGCAAATATTTCGGGCGCGTTCCAGGGAATTATGTTCCATGGTCTTTATCTTTTAACCAGTAAAAGGAAATATAATGGTGATATGATTACCTATAGCCATTTTTAGTAAAATAGAAATGGTTGTAATATCACAACTTCTGATTTTTCCGTTTTACATTTAAAAATAGCCAATCATATTGAAGATTTTAAATTAATATGGAATTAATTGGATCTCATAATTTATAGCATAGGCTATAAATTATGTCTTTCGCTATCATAAACCTGGCAGAAAACTTTTCAACTTTTATCTCTATAATCGAAATGTTCTGTCGTCAATTAGATTAGTATCAATTCTTTTTTTTCTTATTAAATTTTCTATTAATCCAATCATTCACTTTGGCCAATAGAATATTGACAAACAGGATAGCTAATACTACAGCGATAACTTCGAAATACATACCTACACCTGCCAAAACTCCGGCTCCAGCACTGCACCAGACAGTGGCTGCAGTTGTTAACCCTTCTATTTTAGTGCCTTTATGGAGAATAACTCCGGCCCCAATAAAACCAATACCCGAAACTACCTGGCCGAGAACCCTGGTTATATCCACATATTCATCACCTTGAAAATGAAGGGAAGCAAGAACAAAAACTGCTGCCCCTAAGGAGACTAAAGCATTTGTTTTTAAACCTGCGTTTTTGTCTTGAACTTCTCTTTCAAAACCGATCAAAAGACCTGCTGTTAAAGCTATGGATATACGAAGTAAAAATTCAAAATTTATCATAAGCTAATTTCTTAGTTTAAAAGAAATCCTTCTTTTACGCTTTCCCTGGAATTTAAAATCTGGGTTTCCTGATTTTTAATAGTATTCTTTTCTAATCCAAAGAAGAACTGATGTTTTTGAAAATGTAAAAAATGGCTAATGAAATATGTACTAAAGAATTGCCAAATCTTTAAATATCTCTCTTTTTCAGCTTTTCGGTTTCCAATTTTTGTAGTATACTTTTTGCTTGGAGATCATCAGTTTTTTGTTGCTTTTGTTTCTCATCGTATTTAATCTTTGCAAAGAAATTTTTTGCCCGAATATTCCCTGACTTTATACTATCATTTAGTTGTATATAGGTCTTAGACAGATCTTTTATTTTCTCTGATGGAGAACGTTGAATCAGTTTATGGATTGCGTTTAACCGGGCAGTTATACTATTGGTGAATAAACTGTTTGCGTATATCTTTGAAAGCTGTTTACTCTTAGATCGGTAATATTCTGAAAGATTATGATAACTGGCCAAAAGTCCATCCTTATCATTTTCTTTCCCTGATTTCTGTTGCTTTTACTAATTTATCCTGAATATTTGCTGAAGAGTCCTGCAACCATTTTGTATAAGCAAGATTGTTTATAACCTAGCTTTAGAAAGAATGTTAGTTCGGTTTGCTCTTTCGACAATATTTCAAAAATTTCAATAGCCTCAACGTATTTTTTCTTATCCTGAGGATTAAGGGCAATATTATTCAAATTGCCAAGGCTATCCCGGGTTGTCGTTGCATATTTAAGTACATTTCTCCATTAGATCAAAGCATCCTGATAAAAGCCCTGGGTCCTTTATGCTGTAGCATTAGTATTGTAAACGCTGCCTATATGGGCAGAATCCTTTAATTAATCTTGCGGTAGAATTGCTTTTTAAGGACCAGCCAGGAGAAGTCCCTGTATCCTAAGGGGAATTATGGAATTTCATCTGGAAGAGGTATTGGTTTCCACTCGGTGAGCGTGCAGTATTTTCTGGTTATTGACGAAATTGAAAGTTTGAATTAACCACTGGAATATTCGAAGAAAGTCTTAGAAAAAACTGTTAATTCGTCATTAATTTTTTTTTTGATTAAAAAACCTTGGAGCTTAACAGCCAAAAAAAGATTTTTTACCGATATTTTAGCTCCTGTAAACACGTTATGCACAAGAAAGAAAGCAATCTAATATAAACCTCGAAGTGAAGATAGCAGTAGCCCAATTTCAGCCAAAGGACGGAGATAAAACATACAACTTATCGATAATTCGAAAACTTGCGGAAAAAGCAAAATCCAATGGAGCAGATTTAATCAGCTTTCACGAAATGTCTATTACCGCATACACTTTTACCAAAGATTTAAGTCAGGCCCAGATAACGGATTTGGCGGAGGAGGTTCCTAGTGGCAAAAGCACAGAAGAGTTGATTGCGATTTCCAAAGATTTAGATATTCCGATTTTGGCAGGTCTAATAGAAAAGTCGGATGGAAAAATTTATAATACCTATATCTGCGTTTCGGGTGATGAAGTGGTGGCAAAACATCGAAAATTACACCCTTTTATCAATAAACATATGTCCGCTGGTGGCGAATATTGTGTATTCGACATACTCGGCTGGAAATGCGGAATTCTGATTTGCTATGATAACAACGTGATAGAAAACGTTCGGGCGACAAGCCTTTTAGGAGCAGAAATAATTTTTGCACCTCATGTAACCTGCTGTACACCATCGGCAATGCCACATAGAGGATATGTAGACGATAAATACTGGCAGAATCGAGAAAATGACCCAGTTTCATTACGAATGGAGTTCGACGGCCCTAAAGGTAGACGTTGGTTAATGCGCTGGCTACCTGCAAGGGCTTACGACAACGGAGTTTACTATGCCTTTACCAACCCAATTGGCTATGATGGCGAACACCTGAAAAATGGTAATTCGATGATAATCGACCCTTATGGAGAAGTTTTGTCAGAAATAAAATCCTTTGAAGACGAAATAACCATTTCAAAAATCACAAAGGATAAAATACAACTTTCAGGAGGTTGGCGATACAAAAATGCCAGGAGACCTGAACTGTATAAAGACATAATTGGTGGTAGCCACAGATCTGACACAACGCCAGTATGGATGAAGAAAAAAACTACCAAAAATTGAGGATATTTTCCTGAGGATCATCTCAAAACCCGGTTGATTATAAAATAGCAAATCTTGCTATTTTTTCTGTAATTTCAGCTCCCTAATTAAAAATAATTATCCTAATTTTAATATCAATTCTTAGAATTCTTTTTAAAATAATATAAGAATAAATTATTGCTGGTGGTTTAAAGATGAGATAATTTCTATAGAAAATATAAACATATTAACCAGACTGATCTCCTCCCGATTTACGTACTGGTTAAAAGTAGAAAATCTGAGCTATTGACCTCCTCCCGATTTACGAACTGGTTAAAAGTAGAAAATCTGAGCTATTTTCTTTCTTTTCGATGTACTCATTGGGAGGAGGTCATTTCGTCCTGTGATATTTTTGTATTGGTCTGTAATAGGTCTGTACTCCACATTTGCGGCTGAAATTCTAACAAGGATACCAGAATCTTCATTTTTCGGAATGTTTGGAATTATAATGCTCGCTGGTGAAATTTTCTTTGGTATAAAAAAGGTAAACTGGAGGACGATTTTTTAACCTTAAATAAAATGCTTGAATCAATAACCTTGGTTAAATGTTACTTAAGAACCGGTGACGTTAGAATCAATGCCCTTAAAAGAAAATAGTACACTAAATCTCATTGTGATGGCTCAAAACGAAATTAAATTAATTGATCTACCATTTGTAGTATTATCAAAAATCTATATTCCTTTTTATTCTTATAAAAAAGGATATTGGTGGATATTCCGAATCCGCTGCCTTTTGGGTGAGCGTACTCACGGATATGAAGGCTCGAGGAGTGGAAGATCTACTAATCACTGCTACCGATAACCTCAATGGCTTTACCGAGACCATTAAGAATGTATTCCCTCAGTCCAAAACCCAAATCTGTGTGGTGCATCAAATCAGAAATGCCTGCAGGTATGTGGTATGGAAGGATAAGAAGGCTTTTACCAAGGATATGAAGCTGATCTATGATGCCCCTACCAAACAAGCTGCAGAAGCAGCTCTGGAGGACTTTGCAGGAAATGGAACGATAAGTATTCCTATGCCATCAAGAGCTGGCGAGATAACTGGGAAGATCTTACGGTCTTCTATGAGTTCCCCCTGGAGATCCGGCGTATCATCTACACCACTAATCTTATTGAAAATCTGAACGGGAAGATCCGGAAGTATACCAAGAACAAACTATCCTTCCCAACCGATGATGCTGTTATGAAATCCGTATATTTGGCTCTCAGAGAAGCCACAAAGAAGTGGACCATGCCTGGGAGAAACTGGGGAATTATTCTCAATCAGTTCTTAACCATATATGAAGAAAGGGTTCAACTTTAGATACTAAAGTCAAACCCCGGTATTTTGAAACTTACACAGTTTACAGGATAGTGTCTTTCTGGATAACCTATTCCATAATTAAGACTTATATACAAATATTTAAAATACTTTAAAAAGTGTTTAAATTAACTTTTGTCTGAATACGATTGGAATAAGATCAAACCCCTGGCAGATTACTGGGTAAAACTCCACCCCAAAAACCGCTGGCATTTAGTATTGGATATATGATAGGCTCATTATAGTCATTCCCGCAGCTTGTACCGAATTTACTTCGGAAAAGACAAAGATCTATCATTAACCACATTTTCAATAATCAAGTTGAAATTTTCACTTAAATTTTAGAATGGTAGGTCCTCCTCTTCCTCGTCCTTTTCCTTTCCTTCTAGGAGTTTCCAGTTTTCATAACGTTCTTTTACCTCATCCAAGAAGGCAATTTCAAAACCAGTATAAGAATAATAGGCACTTTGAAGGTCATGTACATATTTTTTCCGGTAATAATCTATAGCTTTTCCATCAATATAAAACTCATATTGACTTATCCCAAACTGATCTGAAGCATCTGTTACTATATGAACTTCCATTGAGTCCTGCCATCCCATATCATCTATAAACCTATAAATATCTCTGAAAATAATTTCATTCTCTTCCCAATGCTCTGGTTCAACATATTCAAAACCTAAAAAGCCAAGCCAATCTTCATCAATCTTGTTTGCAAGTTCTGCCTGTTTAGCCCAGGCCACAAGTTGGTACCATTGCGTTTCCTGAACTTTCTCACCATCTTTAAAAAATTGTTCATTGGTTGCCAGAGGGAATCGGGTAACCAATATTCCGTTTTCAAACCTGTGGGATTTTGGATCTTCTTCCACGTTTCCAATTAACTGTGGTGTGTTTCTAAGCGTTTTATAACTAAAAGAATAAAAGGTTTATAATTGATTTACTTATTGTATCCTGAGCGTTTTCTTATTTTGATTTTTATTCCCCCCTCTTTTCAACATCATCAAGAGAATAGAATTTATCTATATAACAAATCTAAAGGCCTTCACTGTCACCTTTTTTTGGCTGCTGATACACTTTCAAGATTTAGAATTTGGGAGGACTTATGAATAGGGAGCTTAGGGACCGGCTTTATGCAGTCCGGACTAACTTCTAAATCTTGGTATTTTGCATTAAAGAAAAAGGTAGGAGGTAGTGAAAGCCGGGAATACTTCAAATTGGGAAATTGAAGAGTAGGGAAGGTGCAGGAAGCGGAATTAAATTAATAATGAAAATCCTTTTCAATGACTTAAGTGGAAAACCAGAACCGGAAATGAAGTGTTTCTGCTCTTTCTGCGGAAAAAGCGGAGTGGGAGGTGGCGGTTTTTCAATTGTGTCCGGTTCTTTTATAATGAAGCTTTTTACCCTGGAGACACGGAAGGGGTACGTGCTGAGTGGCTAGGAGGTAATGGATGAATAAACCAGGAATCAATTGTGGATGTATTAAAATAAAGATCGATTCAGAAGTCCTAATCAGGGGATGAATTTTAATATCTTTATTTTTCTTAAGAGTCTCCTGGATCGGGATTGATTCGAGAAGGGTTCTGCTTTGATCAAGTTATGAAGGAGGTGGGTCTGAAATAGAGTCTTGAAAATTGATTAATCTGATAAGTATAGATGATTTTCAGTTTTTATTCATCAAATATTAGTATTCTTTTAATTAATAAAATAAAAGGTTACTATAATAAAATTAGTAGTTCCCACCCGGTACTGGCCATAATCGAGTGCGGTTCGATTAGACTTTTCCGGTAGTGGGAACTTT
>NZ_JBSYGG010000015.1:1937-67591 GCF_054121475.1 Salegentibacter profundi | reverse complement strand
CTGACCTGTGATACTACTTCCATAACTTTAGATGCTTCTGGATCTACATTCCAGGGTACCGCTTCTTACCTGTGGAATACAGGAGAGACTACCGCAAGTATTGACGTGAGCGAAGCAGGAGATTATAGTGTAACCGTTACTGATTCTGACAATGCTTGTCAAGATACTCAAACGGTGACTGTACTATACATTCCTGATACTGAAAATCCAGTAATCACCTGTCCTCAAGACCTTTCCTTTACTGTAGAAACAGGCGTAACCGGGATTCAGGTCAATTATGATGCTCCTATGGCAAATGATAATTGTTCGGATGTAAGCCTCAGTTTAACTGAAGGGTTTAATTCAGGGGAAGAATTCCCTGTAGGAACCACAACGGTTACCTGGACGGCTACTGATGCTTCTGGAAATTCATCCAGCTGTTCTTTTATTGTGACCGTTGAGGAAGAAGAAACTCCAGAACCGCCAAGTGCTCCTATAGTAGATGTAATCCAACCGGATTGTATTCTACCGCTAGGAACAATCCTGATTGACACCGAGGATAATTTGCTCTATAGTATCGATGGGGAAACCTATCAGGCCAACGGTGAATTCAATGATCTTGAACCAGGTACATATGAAGTAACCGCTAAAGATCAATACGAACAGATCTCTGAAGCCACTATTGTAATTCTAGAACAACCGGTAGCTGAAGAAATTGAGACAACAACAATTAGGCTTTGTATAGAAGATTCTCAATTTGATCTTTTTGAATTATTACTTGGAGAGTATGATACAAACGGTGAGTGGATAGATCTTGACAACACTGGTGCACTCGATGGAGATTTTATAGATCCCTCAATGTTAGCAGTAGGTGACTACAGCTTTGAATACCGGGTTGAAGACTCTGCCTGCCCAGTCAGCACCACAGTAACCGTTAACATTAACGATGACTGTGTGGTATTACCTTGTGGATTGGAGGACATAACATCAAGTATCTCTAAAGCGGTGACTCCTAACGGCGATAACAGAAATGATTATTTCGAAATCGAATTTGCCGATGAATGTGGTTTCACTTACGACGTGATGATCTTTAACCGCTGGGGTGCGAAAATCTTTGAATCTGATAATTATCAGAATAACTGGGATGGTCAGTCCAATAAATCGGCTACCAGTTCAAACCAGCTGCCTTCAGGAACCTACTACTATATCCTGAAAATCAGAAACAGTGGGTTCGAACCCATTCAAGGTTACATTTATCTAGGAACAAAATAAAAAAGGGAAACCATGAAAAAAGTATATCTAATCATATTAGTACTGTTTGTTGCTGCGCCCGCAACTGCGCAACAGCTCCCTCAGTTCACACAGTACATGTATAACACCATATCAATAAATCCTGCCTATGCCGGAAGCAGAGATGGTTTTTCCATTACTGCATTGAACCGGAATCAATGGGCCGGGATCAATGGTGCACCAAATACCCAAACCTTATCAATACATTCTCCTTTAAGAAATGATAAGGTTGGCTTAGGTCTCTCGGTTATCAATGATAAAGCCGGATACGAAAATTATACTTACCTATACAGCGACTTTTCCTATCGTCTTGATCTAAGCGCCGATGTTAGTCTTAATATGGGAGTTAAAGGAGGGTTTAGTTATTATAACCTTGATAAAGATCTCTTTACCGAGCCGAACGTATTGAATGATCCATTCTTTCAGGATCGATTCAATAAATGGACACCTAACTTCGGAATTGGCTTTTACCTTTCATCACAAGACTGGTATATAGGTGCCTCAGCACCAAAGCTAATCAATAACAATAATCATGAATACAATGAATACCTGGCAATGGAACAGGTTCATTACTATTTCACTGGAGGATATGTGTTTGATTTAAGTGACAATGTAAAATTAAGACCGACAGGTTTGGTAAAAATGACTTCAGGTGCTCCCCTGTCTGTAGATATTTCCAGTACTTTCATCTTTAATGAAAAGTTTTATCTGGGAGGTACCTACAGAATAGATGATGCCCTTGGAGCTTTTCTCGATGTGGAGATCTTTGACGGATTCAGAGCTGGTTATGCCTATGAATATTCTATTTCAGACATCCAACCATATACTTCCGGTTCTCACGAGATTATTTTGATCTATGAATTCAGATTTAAAAACACACGTTATAAATCTCCCCGATTTTTCTAATATAAAAGCTGCTTATTATGAAAACAAATTACTATCTGATATTGGTTTTTCTAGTTGCCGGGTTCAGTCTGCAGGCACAACAGGGAAAACAGAAAAAAGCAGACAGGCTATATAATGATCTTGCCTACTTTGAGGCTGTAGAGGTGTACAAAGAACTTATTGAAAATGATTACAACACCGTAAGCAATAAGCAAAAACTCGCTGACACTTATCTTCAGCTTAGAAGTCCTGAAAATGCGGTCTTTTATTATGAGGATATTATAAATGAACCTGATATTTCCCCTGAGTATTATTATAAATATGCCCAGGCCCTTCGTGGCGTAAAGAGGTATGATGAATCTCGGGAATGGGTTGAAAAATACCTGGCTAGCAATGGGAAATCTCAGGCAGCACAAAATATGCTGGATGAAGGTGAATTAGGTACCAGTACCACTTATAAGATCGAAGAAGTTGGATTTAATTCTCAATTCAGTGATTTTGGAGCCTTCGAAAGAGGTGGTAAGATGTATTTTGTCTCTGCGCGCGCTCAAGGGGTCCCCGTAAAGAAAAGAGTTTATTCCTGGACCGGCGAACCCTTTCTGGATATTTATCAGGTAAATGCTCAAACCAATGAAATCTCACCGTTACCAGGGGAAGTTAATACTAAACTTCATGATGGTCCGGCGATAATTTCTCCCGACGGCAATACGATGTATTTTACCAGAAATAATTATGTCAACAACCGAGAAGGTAAGCGTGACAAAAATGCCACTAATCATTTAAAGATCTATAAAGCCACGTTAAATGGAAATACCTGGGGCAATGTCGTAGAATTACCTATAAACAGTAATGAATATTCTGTAGGGCACCCCAGTTTATCAACTGATGGAAACACCCTTTATTTCACTTCAGATATGCCCGGTGGATTTGGTGGCACTGATATTTATAAAGTGGAGATCAGCGGGGAATCTTTCAGCGAACCCGAGAACCTGGGACAAAATATCAATACAGAGCAGGATGAAAGTTTTCCATTTGTAGATGATGATGGGATGTTGTTTTTCTCCTCTAACGGCCATGGAGGGCTTGGTCTTTTTGATATCTTTCGGGTTAATTTGAATGAAGATATGGCCAAGGTCGAGAACCTGGGAGATCCCATAAACTCAAACCTTGATGATTTTGCATTTTTCAAATCTGTCGGGGAGAATACAGGATATATTTCCTCGAACCGGGCGGGTAATGACAATATATACAGCTTCAATCAACTTAATCCACTAGTTTTAAAGGGTAAAGTTACCGATGCGGTTAACAATGAACCCATTGGAAGTGCCACAATTAGAATCTTCGATGAAGATGGGAATCAACTTTCGTTTCTGGAAACCGATGAAGATGGGAATTACCAATCTGAAGTCCAACGTAACATGGAATTACCCCTTGAGGCTAAACAAATAGAATATGAAGAATTCACCGGTACTATAGATACCCGAAACACTGACGATCTGGAAGAAATGGAATTCAATATAAGCCTCCAGCCAGTCCGAGATGTGGAGTATCTTGCTGAAATCGATAACATCTACTTTGATTTTGATAAAAGTAACATTCGAAAAGATGCCGCCGAAGAACTCGATAAACTGGTAGCTCTAATGAAGAACACGTATCCTGATCTTGTTATCGAAATTGGAGCTCACACCGATTTCCGGGGAAGTGAACAGTATAATGAAGAATTAGCTGAAAAAAGAGCACAGTCTACCCGAGAATACCTGATCGAAAATGGTATAGACCCGGACAGGATTTATGAAGCTAAAGGTTACGGGGAAAGGGAACCTGCCATAGATTGCGAGCGATGTACAACGGAGGAACATCAGTTAAACAGGCGCTCGATGTTTAAGGTGGTTAAAATGAAATAGAATCTCTACCCTGCCCCAACCAAAAAGGTTCAGCTATTATAGCTGAACCTTTTTATTTTCAATAATGAAAACAAGCTACTACCTTCTAACAAATATATTGGTGAAGTAATTTCTTCCTTCCGCATCTTCAACTACAGAAACTCCAAAGTGAGTAAAATTGGATTCTATATTTTCACGGTGACCATCGCTTTTTATCCAGGCCTTTACTACAGCATCAGCAGTATGGTAACCATAAGCCACATTTTCACTTACCGCCTGAGCTGCAATACTATTGACAAGTGTGGTATAACGCGCTCCAAAATTATCATGACTGACCGTGCCAGCTTCAATCATATAATAATTATGATCTTCCGCTTCCAGGGAGATTTGCGCCAAGGGGCTTAGTTCTTTAAATCCCTTTTCCTTACGATAGTTATTAATTGATGAAAGGATATCTTTCTCGATATCGGTGTATGTGTAGTTCACCGATGTTTTTGCGATATGATCGATGGAGTTAATTTCTTCATCGATACTCTCTTTTGCACATGAAACCAACACTAAAGTGCTGAAAACTAGCAAAATAAATCTTGTAGTACTTTTTCTCATAGGTTAGCATGTTAAAATTGAGGAAAGATAAAAGTACATTTTTAATCGACAAAAAACATTTTAAACCATGCATTTCATCGATTTTAAGATTTTTTTAACATTAAATATAGGATTATTCCTACTTTATTAATACTAAGTCAATAATAAATGCTTGATATGTAGGAAAGTATTACAGAGGGTTAGTCAAAAAGAATTTCAAGTCCATCATCGGCAAGTTCAGTTGCAGGGAAAATGTTTTCTGCTTCTTTTTTGAAATGGTCAATAGTTTCATACCTGGTGGAATAATGGCCAAGAATGAGCCGCCCGACCCTGGCCTCAAGAGCAATTCGAGCGGCCTGCATAGCTGTACTATGCTGGGTAGGTTCAGCCAGATGCGATTCTGATTCTAAAAACGTGGATTCGTGATAAAGGGCTGTTACGCCTTTGATTTGAGAAATTATTCCTGGATCGTACATGGTATCACTGCAGTACGCATAACTTTTAGGCTTAGGCGGGTCACTGGTTACTAAAGCATTGGAAATTAATTTTCCGTCTTCTGAGAGGACATCTTTGCCTTTTTTCAGGCTCTTATAAAGGGCTACATCGATATTATAAGCTTCGGCCTTATCAACTAATAATTTCCGGTCACCGGGCTTTTCCCTGAAGAGGAATCCGTTGGTATACACCCGGTGCTTTAGTGGAATAGTCTCAACCCCTACCCTTTCATCCTCAAAAATAACTTCAGGATCTCTTTTGGTAAGTTCATGAAAATACAAAGGGTAACTTGTCCAGGATTTAGACAGTTTAAGTTGTAACAAGATAATTTCTTTTATCCCTTTAGGCCCGTACACATGGAGTTCTTTCTGGCGGTTAAGAAGCATAAAGGTGGAGATCAGCCCCACCAGGCCATAAAAATGATCCCCATGAAGGTGAGAAATAAATATATGGTTAATTCTGGAGAATTTAATTTTATTCCTCCTCAACTGCACCTGCGTTCCTTCCCCGCAATCTATTAGGAAAAGATGATTACCTATCTCAAGAACCTGAGCGCTGGGATTTGTAAAGCTTCGGGGAGTAGCTGCATAACAACCTAGAATGGTAAGTTTCATTCAAAGTCTTTTAAAATCCAAGTTCTCGCTGGATCTCGTCCATCTGTATCACATCTTTAGCTTCCTGAAGGGAAGGGACAACACATAATTCATCAGGAATTTTTTCAATTGCAATGGCACTATTCACGATCACAAAAGATTTATGATCTTCCTTGTGAATATTAGAAAGTTCAAGAAAACTAAGCAATTCCTCCAATTCCAGGTTTTCATAAGAAGAAATATCGAGAATTAGATTGTCATTCCTAAATTCATTATGTCTTTTGGTAAGGTCTGAGGCGAATTCCGCCACAGAGTCCCGCCTTGTCCTGATCAGAATATAATTATCTTCTTTTTTAATTTTCATAGCGCATCAAATTAAAATAGCTGAATTCAATAGGAAATTCAGGTTCTTTCCCTAAAGTTAATAAAAAAGCTTTATTGTTTGATCTTAGAGGCTAGCAAATATATAGCAGCCATTCGAACGGCTACTCCATTTTGAACCTGATCCAGGATAATGGCATGATCTGAATCGGCCACGTCGCTCGTTATTTCTACCCCACGATTAATCGGTCCTGGATGCATAATGACGATTTCTTTACCCAGGCTGTCAAGCATCTTTTTGTTGAGACCAAACTGCTGGGTGTATTCCCTGGTGCTCGGAAAATAACTGATTTCCATTCGTTCATTTTGCACCCTTAACATATTAGCCACATCACACCATTCCAGAGCTTTACGCAAATTGGGTTCTACGGTTACCCCCAGGGATTCAATGTGTTTTGGGATTAGCGTTTTAGGACCACAAACCTTCACCTTGGCACCCTGCAATTTTAAAGCGAAAATATTGGATAAGGCTACCCGGCTATGGAGGATATCCCCAACAATTACCACCTTCTTTCCTTCTACCCCGCCCAGACGTTCTCTGATCGAATAAGAATCCAGTAAGGCCTGTGTGGGGTGCTCATGAGCACCATCCCCAGCGTTAATGATGCTGGCCTTTACATGTTTTGAAAGGAATATTCCTGCTCCAGGATTGGGATGACGCATTACCACCATATCAACCTTCATGGAAAGGATATTGTTAACAGTGTCGATCAGGGTTTCCCCTTTTTTTACCGAGGAAGAGGCCGCTGAAAAATTGATCACATCAGCACTTAGCCGTTTTTCTGCCAGTTCAAAAGAAAGCCTGGTTCGGGTCGAGTTTTCAAAGAAAAGATTGGCAATGGTGATGTCCCTTAATGAAGGAACCTTTTTAATAGGCCTGTTGATGACCTCTTTGAAGTGGTCGGCGGTTTTGAATATTAGCTTAATATCCTCCTTGTTAAGGTATTTTATACCCAATAAGTGGTTCACACTAAGTTCACTCATCTATTTCTTGCTTTTACTTACATTATTTCGAAATAAGATAAACCACATCTTCCCCTTCGTTTTCCTTCCAGTTCACCTTAACCTTTTCCTGGTTAATGGCATCGACCTGTCTTCCACTGTAATCCGGTTGGATAGGCAAATGCCGACTAAATCTACGATCAATTAGACTCAAAAGTTCTATCTCTTTGGGTCGGCCGAATGATTGTATAGCAGTTAATGCGGCTCTTGTACTTCGGCCAGTATACAAGACATCGTCTATAAAAATGACACGCTTATCTTCGACTACAAAATCTATCTTGGTTTTGTTGGCCTCCAGAGGCTTATCGCTTCTTCGGAAATCATCCCGGTAAAAAGTAATATCGAGCTGCCCTGATTTAAGGTCTTTCAACTTGTATTCCTTTTTAAGAATAGAAAGGATTCTGTCGGCCAGATAAACCCCTCGAGGTTGAATCCCAATGAGGACTGATTCCTTAAAATCGGTATGATTCTCTACTAATTGACAAGCCAGGCGATGCAAAATAATATCTATTTCTTTAGAAGTAAGCAATACTTTTTGGCTCATAGTTGGTCAATAAGAAAAGGTTGGTACACAAAAGTAATCTTTTTTCTTATTTTGATAGGTGAATTCCGTTCGATTCTTAGAGAAGAAATTATCAACCTTGCACGATTCTTACCGTTTAAAAAGCCTATGTTTTAATGATTATTACTTCACGGTGCTTTAGGAATCACTATTAGGAAAAATTTAATCGCAGCACAGAGAGATAGTGAAAAATTATTCTTATTTTCAACTATAAAAATTAGATATTATGAGTTACTATTTCAATACCACACTGAAAAACACCTCTTTTGAAGATGCTTTGGATAAAGTCACTGCAGCACTGAAAGAAGAAGGATTTGGGGTCCTTACAGAAATTGATGTAAAAGAGACCCTAAAAAAGAAAATCGATGTTGAATTCAAAAAATATAAGATTCTGGGAGCCTGTAATCCCCATTTTGCGCATAAGGCTTTAACCAAAGAAGATAAAATCGGAGTATTTCTACCCTGCAATGTGGTGGTAGAAGAGAACGACAATGGTGAGATCGAAGTATCTGCTGTAGATCCAATCGCTTCTATGCAGGCTGCAGAAAATGAAAGCCTATTGGGGATCGCCTCCGAAGTACAGGAAAAAATGAAAAAAATTATCGGGAATCTTAATTAATGAGATCAACCCTTGGCTTCAGTTTAACCTGAAGTCCTTTTCATCAGGGCTAATCTTTGTTAGTATTTGGAAGATATGAACTAACAGGGATTAGCCCTTGTTTTATTCCATGTTTTGGCGTAAATTATTGTCTGTTTTAGAATCAGTAATTATGACCAAGCGACACAACTATGATACCGCCAGTGAAGCCATTAATGACCTAATCCGCCGGGGTTACACCACAGACTTCACCCTCCTGACCGATAAGAACTGCATCATATGCAATCACTCCAGTATTGAACTCTCTCCAGATGAATTCGAAATCGATGAAATCTACCGTTTTGAAGGTCCTACCGATCCCGGAGATGAGATGATTGTTTTTGGAGTTTCTTCAGAAAAACACGAGGTCAAAGGAATCCTTGTGAATGCTTTTGGGGTCTATAGCGACAACAAGACCTCCGATATTACAAAAAAATTGCAGATGCATATCTAAAATGCAAGCCTCCAAATGGCCGAAAACCTCCATCATATTCAGGGATTAAATCCTGAACAAGTTGAAATTTCACGCACAGCCCACGGCCGAAACACTTTGGATTTTAAAAAGGAAACCCCGGTTTGGGATGCACTTAAAACGCTTATAGGCGAGCCAATGATTCTCCTGCTTTTTGCAGCAGCCTTGATTTATTTCCTTACTGGCAATCATGATGATGGTATTTTTCTCTCAGTAGCCATCGTTTTAGTGGCTGCAATTTCCTTATTTCAAGATGCCCGAAGCCGAAGTGCTCTAGAAAAACTTAAAGCCTTTACCCGGCCAACCTGCAAGGTAATTCGTGGCGGAAAAACCCAGGAAGTAAATATTGGAGAAATAGTTATCGGAGATCACATCATCGTGCAAGAAGGCAGCAGTATTCCCGCCGATGGTGAAATTATTCAGGCCAATGATTTCTCGGTAAATGAATCAATCCTGACAGGCGAAGCTTTTTCGGTTTCCAAATCAGCTGAAACCCAGGATAACAAAATTTTTATGGGAACTCAGGTAGAGACAGGCCTTGCCATTGCCCGGGTAATTGCCATAGGTAATAAAACTGAACTGGGAAAAATAGGTAAAAGCCTGGAAGCGCTTAGCCAGGAGAAAACGCCCCTGGAAATCCAGATCAATAATTTTGTAAAAAAAATGGTCCTTGCCGGGAGTGTGATTTTCCTCCTGGTATGGGTCATAAATTATATCAGAACCACAGATGTTCTTGAAAGTTTGCTAATGGCCCTGACTCTTGCCATGAGTATTCTCCCAGAAGAAATTCCGGTAGCCTTCACCACGTTTATGGCAATGGGTGCCTGGAGACTTATGAAAATGGGTATTGTGGTCAAACAAATGAAAACAGTCGAAACACTCGGTAGTGCTACGGTAATATGCACGGATAAGACTGGAACTATCACCCAGAATAAAATGAGCCTGGCCAAAGTTTATACTTCCGGAGAGGGCATCTCAGAGTCCCCGGATAAGGCTTCTTCCTCTGAGATAATGGACCTTGTGGAGACTGCAATGTGGGCAAGCGAACCTATCCCCTTCGATGCGATGGAAGTGGCCATACATCAGGCTTATCAAAAGCATATTAGTCCTGATTGTAGAGGTGAATTTAAAATGTACCATGAATATCCTCTGGAGGGAAAACCGCCGATGATGACTCATATTTTTCAGAATAAAAAAGGGGACAGGATTATCGCCGCAAAAGGCGCACCGGAAGCAATTCTGGAGGTCTCCCTGTTGGAGTCAGAGCAGAAGGAAGAGATCACCAAAGCCATGGACCAGCTGGCCAGGGATGGTTATCGTCTCCTGGGGGTGGCCAGGACAAGCTTCCAGGGTGACCAATTCCCTGAGCGACAGCAGGATTTCAAATTCAGATTTAAGGGACTCGTCGGTTTTTATGATCCTCCAAAAGCTAATATCGGCAAGGTTTTTCAGGATTTTTATACCGCGGGAATTAAGGTGAAAATCGTTACCGGAGACAATCCCGAAACAACCGCTGCGGTTGCTCAACAGGTTGGATTTAACGGGCATAAAAAGGTTATCACCGGCGAAGAATTGATGCAATTAAATGAGGCTGAACTTATGAGAGGTTTGGATGACTACGAAATATTTGCAAGGATGTTCCCGGAGGCAAAAATGCGAATCATAGAGGGTTTTAAAGCAAAGGGTGAGATTGTGGCTATGACTGGTGATGGAGTTAATGACGGACCAGCTCTTAAGGCTTCTCATATCGGAATTGCCATGGGAAAAAAAGGTAGTGAAATCGCAAAAAAAGCAGCCTCGCTTATTCTTCAGGAAGATGATCTTTCGAAAATGGTGCAAGCCGTGGAAATGGGAAGAAAGATTTATACCAATCTCAAAAAAGCCATACAGTATATCATATCGATTCATATTCCGATAATCCTCACCGTTTTTATACCCTTAGCCCTGGCCTGGAAATATCCCGCGATATTCTCGCCGGTTCACATTATATTTCTGGAATTAATCATGGGCCCCACCTGCTCTATCATTTATGAAAATGAACCCCCGGAGAAGAACAGCATGCAAAAAAAACCAAGGCCTTTTACCACGACTTTCTTCAAGGCAAAAGAACTTACGGTAAGTATAATCCAGGGGTTGCTAATTACCCTTGGCTGTCTTTTTATTTACCAGTATGCCCTTGCAAATGGATTCAATGAAAACATCACCCGAACAATGGTTTTTAGCAGCCTGATCTCCGCCAATATTTTTCTTACCCTGGTAAACCGGTCTTTCTACTATTCAGCCTGGGAAAGCCTTCAGAACAGGAATATCCTGGTCCCTCTTATCATCGGGATCAGCATTGCAATTACCGGAACCATCATTTATATACCATTCTTTTCACAATTCTTTGATTTTGAAAAACTGAATTTTGAACAATTAGCTTTGAGTATCCTTACTGGTTTTATTGCAGTGATTTGGTTTGAAGCCGTGAAATATTATCGGCGCAAAAAGCCTGTTCTTGCTTAGCTGATATCACATTTCCCATATTTTACCATTAATTTAACCGGATTTCATCCTGAATTTTATTTCTTTAAGTTATAAAAGCAAGGGATGGAAAATAAAATTCTCGGTTTACATCATATCACCGCCATTGCCGGGGACCCCCAAAAGAATTATGACTTCTACACCGAGGTGCTTGGTCTTCGCATGGTTAAAAAGACAGTGAATTTCGATGATCCTCAAACCTATCACTTTTATTTTGGTGATAAAAAAGGATCCCCTGGTACCATTCTTACATTTTTTCCGTGGCCCAGGGCCAAAAAAGGAAAAAATGGCGTGGGAATGGCTACCGAAATCGGATATGCTGTTGCAGAAGGAAGTTTGGAGTTCTGGCAAAAACGCTTTGAAGATTATAACGTTCACCACGAAGATCCCTACCATGAATTCGGAGAGAAGGTGCTTCCTTTCCAAGATCCCGATGGGCTAAGATTAAAATTGATTATCCCCAGTACTCCAGATCTCCGACAAGGTTGGCATACTAATAATATTAGCCAGGATGTGGCTTTTAAAGGATTTCACAGTGCTAGCCTGCTCCTTAACCACCAGGGGCCAACCGCATCAATACTTACCGATATCTTTGGTTATGAATATATAGGAAAAGAAGGAAATCGTTACCGGTATCAAACGCCATCGGTTAAAAATGCCTCAATCATAGACTTGTTGGAGGATCCCGCTGCCGGACCAGGGGTTAATGCGGCAGGTACCAACCACCACATTGCCTTTAGGGTTAAAGATGAGGAATCCCAGCAATACTTCAGAAACAGGATTGTGGAAGCGGGTCTTCATATCACCGGCAAAATAGATCGGGATTATTTCTATTCTCTTTATTTCAGAGAACCAGGCGGAGTGCTTTTTGAAATTGCCACGGATAATCCTGGTTTTACCCGGGATGAAAGCCTGGAAGAACTGGGAAGCAGTTTGAAGCTGCCAAAAAAATATGAATCCTCCCGGGAGCGAATCGAAGGTTTACTCCCGAAATTAAGACAATAATATGCATAAAAAAGAATTGCACACGGCCGGAAAAGCACTTAATGAGGCTAAAAAAGTACTTATACTCTTACACGGGCGTGGTGCCACTGCAAAAGATATTTTAAACCTGGAATCCCATTTGGCTTTAGAGAATTTTGCCCTGATCGCTCCCCAGGCACGGAATAATACCTGGTACCCCTACTCTTTTCTGGCTCCGGTAGATGAAAATGAGCCCTGGCTTTCTTCTGCCCTGGACCTTCTCAAAGATATCATTGAAGAGCTGAAGGAAAAAGGATTTGATTCCAGGGATATCTATCTCCTTGGGTTTTCCCAAGGCGCCTGCCTCTGTTTGGAATTTGCGGCTAGAAATGCCAGGAGATATGGCGGGATAACAGCCTTTACCGGTGGTCTTATTGGGGAAACCCTTGATCCTGAAAATTACTCCGGAGATTTTGAGGCTACCCCTGTATTTATTGGCACCGGAGACCCGGATTCTCATGTTCCGGTAGGACGGGTTAAAAGAACAGCAGAGATCTTAAATAATATGAATGCCGATGTCAGTGTAAAAATCTATGAAAACCGGCCGCATACGATCTCAGAAAATGAATTGAAGCTGGCCAGGGATTTAATCTTTAACCAGGTCTGAACCTCATAGCAGGAAGTTCATGATCATTAGCTAGCGTTAGTGTATTTATCGTAAGTTATTATTGTAACAAATGTAACTGTGAGCGCTTTACAAAGGCCTTATTTTTGCGGCTGAAAAAGAACATGCAGTTACTAAACAATAACAAACTTATTATAGCCGGATTAGGTGTTGGGGCACTTGCCGGGTTTATCTATTACAGTACCATTGGCTGTGAAAGTGGAGGATGTGCAATTTCATCCGATCCTTTGAATGCCTCTTTATATGGTGCTTTTATGGGTGCCTTATTGTTTAGCAGTTTTAAGAAAAAACCGAAAAAGAAAAACAATATGGATTTTACTCAAATGATTAAAGATGGAGCAACGGTGATCGATGTACGTACAAGACCGGAATTTGCAGGTGGGCATGTTGCCGATTCCCTGAATATACCGCTTCAGGAATTAAATAAGCATATGGACCAGATAAAAGCGCAGAAACAACCACTTATTCTGTGTTGCAGAACTGGAAACCGTAGCGGTATTGCTACGCAAATGCTTTCTCAGATGGGCATTGAATGCTATAACGGTGGCGCCTGGGAAGAAGTGAATTATCATCAGGCTCAGGCACAAGCCGCTGAAACTGAAAAATAATCGGGAAGAACCGGTTTGGTTCTTCTTATAAAACTATATATAAATGGAACCACAAGCACACTATTATAACCTGGACCTTGAATGGACGGAAACCCGAAAAGGGAAAATTTCCTCTCCTCAGTTAAACGAGGAGATTGAAATAGCTACACCCCCCGAATTTCCCGGAGGGATTGAAGGCATCTGGTCCCCGGAACATCTTTTCACTGCTTCTGTGGTAAGTTGTTTTATGACCTCCTTCACAGCAGTTGCTGAATATTCCAAACTGGAATTTGAAAGTTTTAAATGTCCATCTGTTGGAAAAATGGAACGCATCGATAAGAAGTTTATTATGAGTGAGGTTGTCCTTAAACCTGAATTGGTTATCAAAAATGCCAAAGATGAAGAAAAGGCAATGAAGTTGCTGCATAAGGCAGAAGAAATTTGCCTGATTACAAGATCGATTAAAACCGAAGTAAAAATGGAAGCTAAGGTCCGGATAACTGAAACCGTTTAGTAACCAGCTTCCAGTTATTCCCAAGCGAGCCGAAAATTATTTTTCGGCTTTTTTTATTTCTTTCCTAATTCTTCCATGTGCTATCAATTTAAGTTTTATTTTTCCTTAAAACATACAGGATGTATAGCCCGGAAACAATTAAAATCAAACCCATTCAAAAAGAGGACTATTCCGCAGTAAAGCATATATATCAGGCAGGGATAAAAACCGGAATAGCAACCTTTGAAACCCGCGCCCCAGACTGGAATACCTGGAATAAAAAATTCCGGGAGGATTCCCGAATCCTTGCATTATATAAAGAGGAGATAATTGGTTGGGTGGCGTTGTCCCCAGTATCTACCCGGCCGGTGTACGCAGGAGTATGTGAAGTAAGTCTGTATGTCCATCCTGATCATGGAGGTCGAGGAATAGGTAGGCTTTTACTCCGATCGATTATCACACGAAGTGAAAAGAATCATATCTGGACCTTACAGGCGGGAATATTCCCTGAGAACAAGGCTAGTATAGCATTGCACAGATCCGAGGGTTTTCGCCAGGTGGGTTACCGGGAGAAGATAGGAAAAAAGGATGGCCTCTGGCACGACAATATTTTACTGGAAAGAAGAAGTCCTGTGGTCATGTAATAAATTGCACCTCTCTAAATGAAGGGGAATAAAAAAAGCCTCTTTAGCATGCGCTAAAGAGGCTCATATGTATGATAACATCAGGGTTTTATTTCCCTTCCATCTTATCTTTTAAAGCCTGAAGATCGGCATTAACATCACCAATAGTGGTTTTGTCTTTTGTTTGTGAAGCTGCTTTCTTAGCGGCTTGCTTAACAATTTGCTGTTCTTCTTCTTTGTGAATAGCCATATGTGAAGCTACTACTCTCTTGAACTCCTTATTGAATTCAATGATCTGGAATTCTGCAGATTCCCCTTTGGTGAGTTTGTTACCGTCTTCTTTTTCAAGATGTCTGGTTGGTACAAAGGCAGTGATATCTTCGTTGAATTCTATAGTAGCACCTTTATCTACGATCTCTGCGATCTCTGCAGTGTGTTTAGTACCCACAGCGAATTCAGTTTCGTATTTATCCCAAGGGTTGGCTTCAACCTGCTTGTGACCAAGGCTTAGCTTACGACCTTCAACATCTAATTCCAGCACCACAACTTCAAGTTCATCACCTACATTGGTAAATTCTGATGGATGCTTGATTTTCTTGGTCCAAGATAGATCAGAGATATAGATCAATCCGTCGATTCCTTCTTCTAATTCTACGAACACACCAAAGTTGGTGAAGTTACGTACAATTCCTTTGTGTTTAGAACCTACAGGATATTTAGAAGTAATATCGGTCCATGGGTCTGGAGTTAATTGCTTAATTCCAAGAGACATTTTACGATCTTCACGATCTAAAGTCAAAATTTGAGCTTCAACCTCATCGCCAACATTTACGAAATCCTGTGCTGAACGCAGGTGCGTACTCCAGGACATTTCAGAAACGTGGATAAGTCCTTCAACACCATCGGCAACTTCGATAAAGGCACCGTAATCTGCGATGACTACCACTTTACCTTTTACCTTGTCTCCAACCTTCAGGTTTTCGTCAAGGGCTTCCCATGGGTGTTTGCTTAATTGCTTAAGACCAAGTTGGATTCTGGTTTTAGCCTCATCAAAATCAAGAATTACCACATTTAGTTTCTGATCCAGTTCAACGATCTCATTTGGATGGTTGATACGAGACCAGCTAAGGTCGGTAATGTGAACAAGTCCGTCAACGCCTCCAAGGTCAACAAATACTCCATAAGAAGTGATGTTTTTAACCGTACCCTCAAGTACCTGACCTTTTTCAAGCTGACCGATGATTTCCTTCTTCTGTTCTTCGATATCGGCTTCGATAAGGGCCTTGTGAGAAACCACAACGTTTTTGAATTCATGATTGATCTTCACCACTTTGAATTCCATTGTCTTTCCTACATAAGCATCGTAATCACGGATTGGCTTTACGTCTATCTGAGATCCTGGCAAGAATGCCTCAATTCCAAATACATCGACGATCATACCACCTTTGGTTCTGCATTTTACAAAACCATTTACGATTAGTCCTTCGTCGTGAGCTTTATTGACACGATCCCAAGCCTTGATAACACGGGCCTTACGGTGAGAAAGGACCAATTGGCCGGTAGAATCTTCACGAACATCGATCAATACCTCTACTTCATCCCCTACTTTAAGGTCTGGGTTGTAACGAAATTCGTTCAGAGAGATCACACCTTCACTCTTTGCATTGATGTCAATAATAGCATCACGGTCCGTAAGATTAATTACTTTCCCGGTTACCACTTCGTCATCTAAGGTGTCAACGAAATTTTCTGAAACTAATTTCTCAAATTCTTCCAGCTTCTTATCATCAATAGGGTCAATGCCCTCTTCATAATTATGCCAGTTAAACTCTTCTAAGAATTTTTCAGGGTTTTCCTGCTGTTCGGTAATGGTAGGTTGCGAAGAATTATCCATTCCTGCTACTTCCTGAACTTCAGGAGTGTCCTGAATTTCTTGTTTTTTGTTTTCTTCAGCCATTGCTGATTAATTAATTTGTATCCTGTGCTTTCCCGGAAAAATTAGCAAATGAAACACAGAAGTGTTTATAATTATGATTTTATCCCCTTTTTGATTTTCCGGATCTTTGCCAAAAAGGAGTGCAAAAATACCACTTATTTTTTAATTCTCAAAGCTTTAGCCAACTGCTTCGATTTTATCTTTGGCCAGGTGGAGTACTTTTTCATACTGCTGTTCCAAAATGAGAAGGGAATTATCAATCTCTATAGCGTCATCTGCTTTCAATAGTGGAGAGTCAGCCCGGGTAGTGTCCATATAATCACGTTCTTTTACATTGGATAGCACCTGCTCGAAGGTAATATCATCCCCTCTTTCTTTCAGCTCTTTATAGCGCCGCTCCGCACGTCTTTCCGTAGAGGCGGTCATAAAGAGTTTTAAATCGGCATCCGGAAAGACAACCGTACCGATATCACGGCCATCCATAACCACGCCTTTATCCTTACCCATTTCCTGTTGAAGCTTCACCAGTTTTTGCCGAACCTGGGGAATTGCTGCCACCTTACTTACCTGCTGGGAGACTTCCAGAAGACGTATTTCCTTTTCTACATTTTCATCATTGAGATAAATTTCTCCATAGCCCAGGGCCTTGTCAAAAATGAACTTCACATTAATAAATGGCAGATGCCTTATGATTGATTCTTCATCAAAATTAGTATCGCTAACAAATAGTTTTCGCATCGCATAAAGGGTCACCGCACGATACATCGCTCCGCTGTCTACATAAATATATCCTAACTCCTTTGCCAGTTGCTTGGCCACAGTACTTTTCCCGGTAGAGGAAAACCCATCTATGGCAATAGTGATCTTTTTACTCATCAATTTTTCTTTAAATGCAGGGAACAAATTTAATTAAATAAGAAGGTTTTACCGGATAAGGCTTATAAAAAACCCCCAAATAGTATCTAACTTTTTGGGGGCCGTTCACCTGTAAGGTGTTAGTCCTTATAGTTTCTTGGCATTTTTCACCTTCTGTTTAGTAATGGCGATGTCAATGACCTCACTCATTTCATTGACGTAATGGAAGGTCAGGCCTTTGAGGTATTCTTCTTTTATTTCCTTTACATCGCGCTCATTCTCCTTACAAAGAATAATTTCCTTGATCTTGGCTCTTTTGGCAGCGAGGATCTTTTCTTTAAGACCTCCCACCGGAAGCACTTTCCCCCTAAGGGTGATCTCACCGGTCATCGCTATGCTTTTCTTAACCTTGCGTTGGGTAAACAAGGATACCAGGGAGGTCAGCATGGTAATACCTGCACTGGGACCATCCTTTGGAGTCGCTCCTTCCGGCACGTGGATGTGCACGTTATATTTTTCAAAAACGCCGGGGTCAAGTCCAAGCTCATCGGCATTGGCCTTGATGTATTCCATCGCAATGGTGGCCGATTCCTTCATGACCTTCCCAAGGTTACCTGTAATATTAAGGTTTCCTTTCCCCTTGGATAAAATAGCTTCAATAAAGAGGATGTCCCCGCCTACCTGGGTCCAGGCAAGACCGGTTACCACTCCGGCTATTTCATTGTTTTCATATTTATCGCGCTCGAGTTTAGGACTGCCAAGTACTTCAATAATATCGCCGTTGGTGACCTTGATATTATAGTCTTCTTCCATAGCGATATTCTTGGCGGCGTGGCGCACCATTTTGGCTATTTGCTTTTCCAGGCCACGTACTCCGGATTCCCGGGTATAGCCTTCCACAATCTTCTCCAACTGAGGCTTGGCAATTTTAAGCTGTTCCTTGGTCATGCCGTGTTCCTTGAGCTGTTTCGGCAGTAAATGCTGGCGTGCAATCTCCACTTTTTCTTCAATAGTGTAGCCGGTGACATTGATGATCTCCATCCGGTCTCTCAGGGCCGGTTGGATCGTACCCAGGTTATTGGCCGTGGCGATAAACATCACCTTCGAAAGATCAAAGCCCATTTCCAGGAAGTTATCATGGAATTCGCTGTTTTGTTCAGGATCAAGTACTTCCAGCAAGGCCGAAGACGGGTCTCCGGCATTCCCGATGCTGAGTTTATCTATCTCATCCAGTACAAAAACCGGATTGCTTGTCCCCGCTTTCTTCAAACTCTGAATGATCCTTCCGGGCATTGCTCCTATATAAGTCTTCCGGTGTCCCCTGATCTCGGCCTCATCTCTAAGCCCGCCCAGAGAAATCCTGACATATTCCCTGCCCAGGGCCTCTGCTACAGATTTCCCAAGGGAGGTTTTACCAACTCCCGGAGGTCCGTAAAGGCAAAGAATAGGTGATTTCATATCATTCCTAAGCTTCAGAACAGCCAGGTATTCGATGATCCTGCGCTTTACATCCTCTAATCCGTAATGATCCCTATCCAGGATCTTTCTGGCTCTTTTCAGGTCGAATTTATCCTTACTGAATTCATTCCAGGGAAGGTCTAAAAACAGGTCAAGGTAGTTGCGTTGAATGGAATATTCGGCTACCTGCGGATTCATTCGCTGCATTTTGGAAAGTTCCTTTTCAAAATGCTTTTGTATGGATTCTCCCCATTTCTTCTTCCGGGCACGCTGGCGCATTTCCTCTATCTCATCCTCGTGAGAAACTCCACCGAGTTCCTCCTGAATGGTCTTCATTTGTTGGTGAAGAAAATATTCCCGCTGTTGCTGGCTCATATCGCTTTGAACCCTGGACTGGATATCGTTTTTAAGCTCCAGTTTCTGAAACTCCACATTCATAAATCTGAGGGTGGCCAGTGCCCGCTCCCTAAGATCATTGGTTTCCAGTAGTTTTTGTTTGTCTTCAACAGAAAGGTTCATATTGGAAGACACAAAATTGATCAAAAATGAAGCACTTTCTATATTTTTAATGGCAAAGGAAGCTTCACTGGGAATATTAGGGCTCCCCTTTATGATTTGCAGGGCCAGTTCTTTTATAGAATCTATAATCGCAGAAAACTCCTCATTATCAGTAGCTGGCCTGGCTTCCGGAACTTCCGTGATCGTAGCGGTAAGATAAGGGTCTTCACTTACCACCTTATCGATTTTAAAGCGTTTTTTTCCCTGGATAATTACGGTGGTATTTCCATCAGGCATTTTCAGTACACGAAGAATTCGTGCGACTACTCCTATCCTGTTAATATCCTTGGCGGTGGGATTCTCCACTTCCTCGTCCTTTTGAGAGACCACCCCGATAATTTTACTGTCATTATTAGCCTGGTTGATCAGCTTTATAGAAGCATCTCTTCCGGCGGTGATAGGAATCACCACCCCAGGGAATAATACCGTATTTCGTAAGGGTAATATTGGTAAAGATTCGGGTAGATTTTCTTTATTGATTTCCTCTTCATCTTCAGGCGTCATCAGTGGAATAAGATCAGCATCCTGATCAATATCCTGCAATGACAAACTGTCAAAATTGGTGATTTTAGTTTTCGCCATAATTTATTTTAAGTCAAACTGTCACAAACAGTCTTGGTTTTTAATCTGTTTCTTTTTCTTTTGGCCTCAAGCTCACTGGCTTAGACCATGATATTGGCAATCTTCATTATCTTTAGACAATTCTTGTGCCATCTTAAATAGAAAGTTTTTTCTTCAAAAGTGTAACAAACAAGTTTATAAGCCATCTTTATAATAAACAAGATACTTTTTGACACCGACCATCACCCATATTAATGATCTTGTTGCGCGTTGCCGAAAAGGCGATCAGCGGGCACAAATGGAGATTTACGATCGCTATTATAAAGCGATGTATAATACCAGCCTTCGGATTGTAAAAGACAGCGCAGAAGCCGAAGATCTGATGCAGGAAGCTTTTTTAAAGGCTTTCACCAAGATCGACAGTTTTAAAGGAACCGCGAGTTTTGGAGCCTGGCTTAAAAAGATCGTAGTGAATCTGAGTATCAATTCGTTCAATAAGAAATCGAAATATACCGAGTTCAGCTATAACGATGAACTTAAAAATGAACCCGATCAGGACCAGGGAATAGACCTGGAGGAAAACCCAGCTGATCAGAAGGTAAAAAAGATCATGCGGGCATTAAATGCACTGAAAGAAAATTACCGCATCGCATTAAGCCTGCATCTTATCGAAGGATATGATTAAGATGAAATCTGTGAAATACTGAACATCTCCTACGCCAACTGCAGAACCACTATTTCACGGGCAAAGGAAAGTTTACGAAAAAAATTGCAAAAAGATGAAAACTGATAAAATAAGCGAACTATTCGAAGACCTGGATTTCGATCAGGCCCTTCCCAGGGCTGGGCATAAAGAGCGCTTCCTGGAAAAACTGGAAGACTCCGTCAAAGAACAAAAACGCCAGCAACCCAGGACAAGGAGCCTCTGGGGCCCATTAATGGGCATAGCGGCAAGTCTTGCCCTGGCTCTCTTTCTCTATGGAAATATTCATATCAATACCAACAGTAAAAAGCAGGGAGACCTGGCAAGTGTGTCCACGGAAATGAAAGAAACCCAGGATTTTTATACCTCGGTCATTGAGAAGGAATTAAAAAATATTGAGGCAGAAAAAACCCCGGAAACAAAGGCTTTGATTAACGATGCCCTTTCCCAGATGGAGAAGCTGGAAACAGAATATTCAAAACTCAAAAAAGACCTGGTAAACAGCGGCCAGGATAACCGGGTTATCTATGCAATGATCAATAATTTCCAGCAAAGAATAGAGCTATTAAAGAACGTTTTAAACCAAATTGAACATATTAAATCCCTAAAATCCCAAAGTCATGAAAGCACTATTATATAAAATACTCCTTGCAGTAGTCCTCATACCCGGCCTTACTTTCTGCAACAATGACCTTAGTGGAAAACACACCAAGGAAAAGAAGATATCCAGGGAGTTCAGCGTAGCGGCCAATTCGAACCTCCAGGTAGACAACAGCTATGGAAATGTCGATATCTCCACCTGGGACCAAAACAGAGTGGTCATTGAGGTCTTTATCAAGACCAATGGGAATGACCCTGAAAAGGTTCAGGAAAAACTCGATGAAATAGAAGTGGAATTCAACCAGAACGCTTCGGGGGTTAGCGCCAAGACCGATATCTCACGCAATACGGGCTCCTCCTGGTGGAGCAAGCTTTTCTCCGGCTCCAGCAATGTGAATATGGAGATCAATTACGTGATAAAAGCCCCGGAAACCAATAATATGGAACTTAACAATGATTACGGAGGCATATATATCGACCGGCTGCTGGGGAACTCGAGGATATCCTGTGATTACGGGAAAATAGACATTCTCGAACTCAGAGGGGATTCCAATTACCTTAATTTTGACTATACCAGAAACAGCAGGTTTGGTTACATAAAAAATGCGGAGATCAATGCTGATTACAGTGAGTTTGAAATCGAGGAAGCCCAAAGGCTTAAGATCAATGCGGATTATACGACCTCCAAAATAAATAAAGTAAGTAATCTGGAGTTCAGTGCAGATTATGGGAGCATTACGGTGGAAAAGGTAAAGAGAATAATCGGCGACGGAGATTACCTGAGCACCAAAATAGGCCGGGTATTTACCGCTGCAGATCTTAAGGTGGATTACGGCAACCTCAGTATAACCAAAATGGTCACAGGAGCCAAAAGCATTAAAATCAACAGCGATTATGCCGGTATAAAAATCGGTTATGATGCCAACCAGCCCTTTAATTTTAATATAGAGGCCAGTTATGGCAATATTCAGGGGCTGGATGATCTTCAGGTGCAAAAACGCCACGAAGAGAATACCAGCAAAAGCCTTCAGGGATATCATCTGGAAAATAATTCCGGTAACCAGGTAAGCATTAATTCCAGCTATGCCAATGTACACTTTAGCAAAAAATAATAATTCATCAATCAAAATTTAAAAATCATGAAACAAGCAATCTTAATTTTAGCAAGCCTTTTATTTAGTTTTAATTCAGCCCAGGCGCAATTTTGGAAAAATGAAACCATAAAAGGCAATGGGGACAGCAGCACAGAGCATCGAAGTACCGCCGATTATGATCAGGTTTACCTGCTTGGATCCATGGATGTGGAACTGGTAGCTGGAAAAGAAGGAGACATCAAAGTGGAAGCAGAGAGCAACCTGATGGAATATATCATTACAGAGGTTAAAGATGGGACACTTCGGATAAAGCCGGCAGATAAGATCAACCTGCAACCCTCGCAAAATAAATCCATAAAAATTACCGTGGCCTTCAGCGATCTTAATGAGGTCAAGCTCACAGGTTCCGGTGATCTATGGAACTCCTCGCCCATCAGGGCTAGTTCCTTTAAAACCAGTCTCACTGGTTCTGGAAACCTCAATCTTAATCTCGATGTCGATAACCTGGAGAGCCAGATTACCGGGTCCGGAGACACGATGTTAAGTGGAAAAAGCAACGTATTTCGGTGCAAAGTAACCGGTTCCGGCGATTTTCAGGCTTTTGATCTCAAGGCCGAAGATGTCCAGGCCCGGGTAATGGGAAGTGGTGATATCGAGGTCTTTGCTTCAGCCTCTCTTGAAGCCAAGGTAATGGGTTCTGGAGATATCCATTACAAAGGAAGTCCCGATAAACAGGATTTCAAAGCTATGGGATCCGGGGCTATCTCTTCGAAATAGCCTAAGGCCTATTGCTATGAAAAGGAAAGGATAAACCCTGCGCTAAGGCGCGGGGTTTGTTTTTGGTACCCGCATCAAAAGAAACACCCCCGCTATAAAAAAAACCACCAGAAATAAGATCGAATCCCTTATGCTCCCGGTAATTTGTGCGACCATTCCGTAGAGGAACATCCCTATGACGATCCCGATTTTTTCTGATACATCGTAGAAGCTGAAATAGCTGGCGGTATCCGCAGTGTCGCTGGGAAGGAATTTGGAATAGGTCGAGCGCGATAAAGATTGAATTCCACCCATGACCAGTCCCACTGCTGCGGCAGCCACATAGAACTGCTGGGGACTTACAATAAAGTAGGCATAGCCACAAATGCTGATCCAGATCAGATTGATGAAAATAAGGGTTTTGATATTCCCGATTTTAAGGGCAAGGCGTGCAGTAAGCATGGCTCCGGCAATGGCCACCAGCTGGATGAGCAATATACTGATGATCAATCCGCTTGTAGGGTCCTGATCCCCCCAATCCAGTTCCTCAATACCAAAATAAGTAGCGATAAGCATAATCGTTTGAACGGCCATGCTATATACAAAGAAAGCCACCAGATACCGCTTGAGCATCGGGTTGTGCCCGACGGCCTTCCAGATCCCTTTTAATTCCCTGAAACCATTGAACAGGATATTTTTGGGAATCCCTGTGCGCCTGTTCCCTTTTGGTAAATAATAATAAGAATACTGACTAAAACCGATCCACCAAAGTCCAGTAAGGATAAAGGAGATCCGCGTCGGAAAGTCCTTATCCTCGAAACCAAACCAGGAATATTTTAGAATTAAGACAAGACAGATCACCAGTAATAACACACTGCCGATGTACCCCAGGGAAAAGCCTTTAGCACTAGCCTTATCTTGCTGATCTTTAAAGGCAATATCGGGTAAATACGAATTATAAAAAACCAGGCTTCCCCAGAATCCAATCAGGGCCAGGAAGTAGCATAATAGCCCAAACCAGAGATATTCCAAATCGAACCAGAACAAGCCGATACACGAGAGGGCTCCCAGGTAATTAAAGAATTTCATAAAGTTCTTTTTATTACCTACATAATCGGCAATCCCGGATAATAATGGACTCAGGAAAGAAACCACCAGAAACGCCATGGCCGTGACATAACTTATAAGACTATCGTTATTGAAATCAAAGCCCAAAAAGTGAATCGTATCATCCAGTTTATTTCCCTGATCATCCCTGACAATAGTAAGGGCACCATAAAAGATGGGGAAGATGGCCGAAGATATCACCAGGCTATACACCGAATTTGCCCAATCATAAAAAGCCCAGGCGTGAAGGAGTTTCTTATGCCCTTTGGGTAGTTTTTTCATCGGGATAAAAATAGAAAAAGCTGCCGGAATCCAGCAGCTTTATTAAAAATTTAATCGGTATTCCTCCCTATTCGAAGGTGGAAACTCCATATTTTTTGGCCTCCGCTTTAGCCTGGGGAGCCCATTTTCTAAGATTGTTTATTCTTGTCTGATTAGAAGGGTGAGTACTTAAAAACTCAGGTGGAGCCTGACCATCACTTTGGGCTGCCATTCGCTGCCATAATCTCGAGGCTTCTTCAGGGTCATAACCTGCGATAGCCATTAAGGTCAAACCAATCCTGTCGGCTTCTGTCTCGTGTTTTCTGCTAAAAGGCAGCATGATTCCCACGGTGGTACCCAGTCCATAGGCCTGGGCGAAAATTTGCTGGGTTTCCTGGCTCCTGCCGCTAACAGCTATACTTCCTGCCACTGCTCCGAGTTGTTGTAATTGTGCTGCACTCATACGCTGAGCCCCGTGATCGGCAAGGGCGTGAGCGATCTCGTGGGCCATTACCACAGCCACTCCGGTTTCGGTTTCTGCCACAGGAAGAATTCCGGTGTAAAAAACTATTTTACCCCCTGGCATAGCAAAGGCGTTTACCGCATCATCCTTAACAAGGTTATATTCCCATCGAAAGTCTTCCAGGAATCCCTGGTAACCATTGGCATTTAAATATCTTTCGGCGGCAGTTTCTATTTTATTACCTACTCTTTTAATCATATTGGCTTCTTTAGTACCGGTCACCACTTCGTTTTCAGAAAGAAACTGATCGTACTGCTCAAATGAAGCCGGAAAGAGCTGGTCATTAGATACAAAATTCAAATTCTTTTCCCCTGTAAAAGGATTCGTCTGACAGCCTACAAATAATATAGCTGCACTTACCCATATCAATGTTCTTTTAAGTATCATAATATTTGGTTTTGTTTACCTAAAATTACAAAAGCCAGAAAATCCCTGTCCTTGCTTTAAGCATCATTTAACAAAATAACTTAATTCAAAAACAATACCAGTTCATCATATCCCAGTGTTTATAAGGGGTAATGAAACTAAAAATCCTTAACTTGCAGCCTTTCATTCCCAATAACCATGACCAAATCAAAAAAAGATCAGCTGTCGGTGCAGCAACTTCTAATTCCCAGTTATATCCGTTTTATCGCCAGATTACTGAAAAACACCTCTCCCTTCCTGGCAAGTCGTTTTGCCGCAAAGTTATTCCTTACCCCGTTTAGATATAAACTTCCACAAAGAGAAAAGAAGATGGACCGTAATTCGGTGCAAACCCGGATGAAGGTACCCGCCTTCGGAAAGGAAATCGTGGTTTACCATTATGGAGACTCCCCGGATAAGATCTTGCTGGTACACGGATGGAGCGGGCGCGGCACACAACTCTCTCAGATCGCGGAAGCCCTGGTACAGGCCGGGTACAGCACCATAAGTTTTGATGCTCCCGGTCACGGAAAAGCTCCGGGAAAGTCCAGCATCATGACCCAGTTCATAGAAAGCATTCATTTTCTGGATAAAGAATTCGGGCCCTTTGATGCAGCCATTGGACATTCTCTTGGAGGAATGGCTTCTCTAAGGGCGGTAAAAGAGGGCATTCAACTCAAAAAACTCATTATTATCGGTACAGCCGACTCTGTGACCCACATCACCCGGGAATTCAATGAAAACCTTGGAATGAATAAAGCAATTGCCGATAAGATGAAAGCTTATTTCGATGAGAAATTCGGGGAAGACATGGATAATTATTCCGGTGCCGTTTCTGCCAGGGCGGTCAAAACTCCTACCCTGGTCATTCATGATCAACAGGATGTGGATGTGGATGTGAGCTGTGCCTATGAGATTGATCGCGCCCTGGAAAACAGTGAATTAATGATTACCCAGGGCCAGGGACACCGCCGGATTCTGGGAGACAAAAAGGTAATTAACAAAATCACAACGTTCCTCACAGCCTAATCTTTGTACCTTTAAAATAAAAACCTATGAGAAAATTGCTGGTTTTTATCATCCCGGTGCTCTTATGGAGCTGTAATGGCAATGCGCAGAAAAAGGAAAAAGACCCTCAGCAGTATGAGGTAAACAAAACCGATGCCCAATGGAAAGCTGAACTTTCTAAAGGAGAATATCGCATCCTAAGAAAAGGAGAAACAGAACGGGCCTTTACAAGTCCCCTTAACGATATTGAACAGCCCGGAACCTTTGTCTGTGCCGGGTGCCAGAACCCGCTCTACAAAACAAAACACAAATTTGACAGCGGTACAGGTTGGCCGAGTTTTGATCGCGCTATTAAAGGGGCGGTATCTTACGGGAGAATGACTGCCACCGGGTATGAGGATAACGAAGTGCATTGCGCCCGATGCGGAGGACATCTTGGGCACGTCTTTGGAGACGGCCCCAGAAATACAACGGGAAAAAGACACTGCATAAACGGCCTTGCCATGGAATTTATCCCGGAAAAATAATAAAAAAGGTGCAGGTAGGGTTGTGCCGCTTTGGGGCTGACCGGAAGAACATAAAACAGATGAACATGAAAAAATATGCGATAGAGAAAACAGAGGAGCAATGGAAAAAAGAACTCGGGGAAGAGCAATACCGCGTTCTCAGAGAGAAAGGCACCGAGGCTCCTCATACCGGAAAATACAATATGCACTTTGAGGACGGCTCTTATTACTGTGCCGGCTGTCACAGCAAACTCTTCGATAGTCAAGCGAAATTCGAGAGTGGTTGCGGGTGGCCCAGTTTCGATAGCGCCATAGACGGCATGATCGAGTATCGGCAGGACAAGAGCCTGGGAATGATCCGTACCGAGATCTTATGCGCCAACTGCGGAAGCCACCTTGGCCACATTTTTGATGATGGACCTACTCAGACAGGTCAGCGGTATTGTGTGAATTCCGCCAGCCTTGAATTTAAAAAGTAAATCTAAACACCTATGAGGCCCTAAGGGGCAATTGTCTAATTAAAACTTATCAAAATGAAAAAATTATTATCAGCATTATTTATCACCGCATTGTTATTTACCTCCTGTGAAGGTGACCAGGGCCCTCCGGGACCTCCTGGAGCCGATGGTGAACCCGGGGTGAATGTGGTGGGCCAAACCCTGGAATATGAAGATGTGGATTTCGACTATTTTGGGGATGTGAACTACCATTCCACTATTATCAGTCTGCCGGAGGACGTAGAGGTTCTTACTTCAGATGCTATCCTGGTTTATCGACTGGAGGTAATTGAGGACAATGGAGATGTTTACGAGACCTGGAGTTTGATCCCACAGAACTTTTTCCTTGACCAGGGAACCATACAGTATGTGTACAACCATACCGATGTGGATGTGGAACTGATCATAGATGGAAATTTTGACCTGAGCAATCTCGATGCGGGCTTTACCCAGGACCAGGTGTTCAGGTTTGTGATCGTACCATCAGATTTCGCGGAAACCACCGGCATTGATGTGGCGAATTTCAATGCGGTGATCAACGCCCTGGATCTCCAGGAGCAGGATGTGGAGAAAATACAGATGTAGTTTTCAAATCTTTAGATAACCAAAGGCTTACCGGGAAGGGTAAGCCTTTATTTTTTGGTATTTCTAAAGCAACAGAGCCCTTTTAAAACTTTCAGTTTAAGCGATTATTCCTTAAATTCGCAACTTCTATAACTGCAATAAAAATTTCCGACTATGAGTAAATATGATATTATTGTTTTAGGTAGTGGCCCGGGAGGTTATGTAACCGCCATCAGAGCCTCTCAACTCGGTTTTAAAACCGCAATTGTTGAAAAGGAAAATCTCGGTGGGGTTTGTCTGAACTGGGGATGTATTCCTACCAAGGCCCTGCTAAAAAGCGCTGAAGTATTCGATTATCTTAAACACGCTGAGGATTACGGGCTTAAACTCGAGAATCCCGATAAGGATTTTGGGGCCGTGATCAAACGGAGCCGTGATGTTGCCAACGGAATGAGCAAAGGTGTGCAATTCCTGATGAAAAAGAACAAGATTGATGTTATCGAAGGCTTTGGTAAACTCAAGTCGGGTAAAAAAGTTGCGGTAACCGATAAGGATAAGAACACCAAAGAATACCAGGCAGACCATATAATCGTGGCTACAGGTGCCCGTTCCCGGGAACTTCCCAGTCTCAAACAGGACGGTAAAAAAGTAATTGGATACCGTGAAGCCATGAGCCTTGAGAAACAGCCCAAATCCATGATCGTGGTAGGCTCCGGAGCTATAGGCGTGGAGTTCGCTCATTTTTACAATGCCATGGGAACGGAAGTGACCATCGTTGAATTTCTTCCCAACCTTGTACCCCTGGAAGACGAAGATGTTTCCAAACAATTCGAACGCAGCGTGAAAAAAGCAGGCATTAAGGTGATGACCAATTCTTCGGTAGAAAGCCTTGATACCTCCGGCAAAACAGTAAAAGCCAAGGTTAAAACCAAAAAAGGTGAAGAAACCCTGGAGGCTGATATCGTTCTTTCCGCTGTTGGAATTAAAACCAATATCGAAAATATAGGCCTGGAAGAACTGGGCATTAAAACCGAGAAAGACAAGATCGTTGTCGATGAGTTTTACAAAACCAATGTTTCGGGGATTTACGCCATCGGAGATGTCGTAGAAGGTCCTGCCCTTGCCCACGTGGCTTCAGCTGAAGGAATCCTTTGTGTTGAAAAGATAAAAGGAATGGAAGTGGAACCCCTGGATTACGGAAACATTCCCGGGTGTACCTATGCAACCCCAGAAATAGCTTCTGTAGGGATGACCGAGAAGCAGGCTAAGGAAGCCGGGTATGAACTCAAAGTGGGTAAATTCCCCTTCTCCGCATCAGGTAAAGCCAAAGCTGCAGGGAAATCAGATGGGTTTGTCAAAGTGATCTTCGATGCCAAGTATGGAGAATGGCTGGGATGCCACATGATTGGTGCCGGGGTTACCGATATGATTGCTGAAGCGGTTTTAGGTAGAAAACTTGAAACAACAGGTCACGAAGTATTAAAAGCTGTTCACCCTCACCCAACGATGAGTGAAGCGGTAATGGAAGCCGTAGCAGCAGCCTACGACGAGGTGATCCACATATAATCCAGCATATATTTATTTTCAATGACCCTGGCCTTTGCCGGGGTTATTTTTTTTGGAGCAGATCACAATAGAAGAACCGGGTATCCCAATTTTTAGGTTTATCGGTAAAACAATCATCATCTTCATCTGTTGAAGAAGTATAGCTTTTTTCGACAATTTCCCCGACCTCAAAGGCTACCGGCCTGTCAAATATGGGGCCATCATATACAAAAGTGTGAAACTCTCCGTTTTCCCCACATGGATCCACCCCTGCGGGCAAATCGCTGAGAAATTTTTCATCAAGCAACCTTCCGCAGAAACTGCGGTCTAATTCTTTGGCATTTACGCTAACCACTATAGCCTTAAAGCCCTTTTCAAGAAAATCCCGAATCAGGGACAGGGTATCTTCTTTCCACAAAGGAAAGACCGCTTTAATGCCTACTTCTTCCAACTGTTTTTCGCGGTACTGCTTTAGATCCTCCAAAAATAGATCTCCAAAAATGCTGTAATTATAACCTTCACCGAGCAATTTTCCGATTTCGACCTCCATGAGTTCATTGTAAGCCTCCATACTCACCTGGCCAGCTAATTGAATATACTGAAGGGGAATTCCGATAGCTTCGGCCTGTTGTTGCATTAATTCCAAACGAATTCCATGCATAGAAACCCTTCTGGTTTCCATATTAACAGTAGTCATCAGTTTTTGAACTTCATACTCACCCTGCTTTTGCACCTTATAAAGGGCATAAGCTGCGTCTTTACCACCACTCCAGTTTATATAGGCTTTTTTCATTTTTTCGAATGGATAAAGCTCTGTATGGCAAGATCATAGCTCTGCAGGCCAAAACCCAGGATCACTCCTTTTGCTGCCGGTGCAATAAAAGACTTATGCCTGAATTCCTCCCTTGAATGGGTATTGGAGATATGCACCTCGACCAATGGAACCTCAATGGCTTTTACCGCATCTCCAATTCCTACCGAAGTATGCGTGTAAGCCGCGGCATTAAGTACAATGCCATCAAATTCCCCCACCGCCCGGTGTAATTCATCGATGAGCTCCCCTTCTATATTGGACTGAAAATAGGAAAGCTCGACCTCCCTGAATTTGAATTGCAGCTCAGTAAAGTATTCTTCAAATTTTTTATTACCGTAGGTACCGGGTTCCCTGGTACCTAAAAGGTTTAAATTAGGACCGTTGATTATAAGTATCTTCATAGGATAAAGATATCAAAATTTATATTCTGGACCGGTTAAAGCATAACTCCGTTTGGTAAATGGATAACGAGTCAGAAAATACCATTCCCCATTGAACTGATGTTTTTGTTAACCGAAAAAGATAGTTTTATTAAAACCTAAAACCCAATCCTATCGAATAGGATCGAAACCTGTAATGGTCCTCTTTATCAAAGGGTACCTGGGGTTTTAAACGGTCGGTAAATTCATGAGAGTAACGTCCTTCCAGATAAAAAGAGCGACTGATATCGTAACCAATGCCCCCGGAAAGTTCAAAACCGGCCCTGTCATAGATACTAATGGAATTCCCGCTTAAAATATTCACCTGCGGACCAACCAGACCATAAAAGCCTGTAGTTGGGATTCGGTATTCCACAAGCCCGGCGGCGCGATAATGCACTGATTCTTTAGTGCTCATAAAACTGATTTCAGGAACTAAAGAAATATCCCTGTTCAGTCTCAGGTTATAATTAACACCGATAAAAAAGCCGGCTTCCCCACTGATAAATTCGCCACTGACCTCAGGATAATAACTGGAATAAGAGGGATCGATGGCCAGGTAGCCCGCCTGGACAGATAAATTCACAGCCGGGGTTTTAAAAGCCTGGCTCCTGACATTGGCAAAAATCATCATGGAAACCAGCGCTAAAAAAAGACTTCTATACATAGGGGATGAGTGTTTATACCCTGCAAGAAACGAAAAAAATCAATTCCGCAATCCAAAACACCTTATAATGCCTTATAAATGTTTTATAGACGAAATTCCAGGCCTACATTGATTGAAGAGAGATTTTCGCCATTATTGCTTATACCCTGGTATGAACCTATCACTGAAAAAATCCCCAAACCAACCCCGATTTTTGGCCGGTAATAAAATCCGCCCTCTCCATCCTCGGTAAGGCTGACGGCGTATCCCATATCCAGCCCTAAAAAGGTCATACCCAGACCTAAGCGTCCTGAAGCGGCCAGGGGGAGAAAACTGACATCCTCGGCATCCATTCCCCCAAAGCCGGTAGCTATATCTTCGGCAAAAAACCTGGTATATCCGATCATGGGGCCCACTTCGATGATATTGATCACCCCGAAAAGGTAACTGAGCTCCCCGCCCAGTTGAAAGTTCGAAATATCCTCGGCATCACTTACAGGTAAACCACCGTTAATTCCCAATTTCAGATCTCCCTGGGCCTGAACCGGGAAGACGGCCCAAAAAATCAGGGCGCTGCAAAAGAGTAATTTTTTCATCATAATTGCTTATTGATCAGTGCCATTAAATTAATAAAAATTCAAAGCTCAGCGATTGATCTCACTATAATACAGAAAAACCCTTAAGCCGACCTATGGCATAAAAAAAAGCGGAAGATCGCTCTCCCGCTTTCCAGCTTTTCATAGGTGTATGATCTAAGCTGATTTAAAACATTAATCCTATCCCGAGTTGAATTCCGTTGTTGTTAACGGCATCATCATCCCAGTTATCACTGTCAAAGGCATCGGTGAAACCGTGGGTATATCGCGCAGAAGCAAAAAACCCGTTATTGAATTTGTATGAAGCGCCCAGGGCACCCCCAAATTCAAAGGTACTTCCCATTTCAGTATCAAATTCAGAATCACCCACAGAGGTTTCAAATTCATATTCCTCTTCTGCCAGGAAGTTAAAAGAAGGTCCTGCCTCCAGCGATAAGCCATCGATCAGGTAAACCTTGGCAAGGACAGGGACATGAATATAATCTAACTGATACTCACCCTTCCCTAAACTGCTGTGAGTGGCTTCGGTTCCCTGGGTAGAATACAACACCTCGGGTTGAAGAGAAAAACGGTCTCCCAAAGGAATCTCGGAAAGCAGTCCTAAATGAAAGCCGGTACGACTGTTCTCTTCTTCAAAACCATCAGAGGTCATATTGGAAAAATTAACCCCTCCCTTTACACCAAAATATACAAATTCCTGTGCAGAGGCGCTAGAGGTCAATCCAAATACGGCTAATACTGCAATTAAAACTGTTTTTTTCATCACATTCGATTTTTTAGTTACAGGGGCAAATGTAGGAGTCAACTTCTTAATAAAATGTTAGCCAAGCCTAAAGTATTACTAAGTTATTAGGGGATTGTTTTTATCTTTAACACATGAAATGGACCCGCGCCCTGGAAGACTATCGCCTTTATCTGCGCTTAGAGCGCGGACTCTCAGATAATTCAATTGAGAATTACAGCCTGGATGTTCATAAGCTTATCGCCTATGTAGACGTTAATGCTAAAAAGAGCTCCCCTGTTGATATCACCGAAGAAATCCTGCAGGAATTTATCTATGAAATGGCCCGGAGCCTTAATCCCCGATCCAGGGCAAGACTAATTTCCGGATTAAGAGGATTCTTTAATTTCCTGGTTTTTGAGGATTACAGAATAGACAATCCCCTGGACCTTATCGAAGCCCCTAAAACAGGTCGAAAACTTCCTGATGTGATCTCTACCGAAGAGATAGACCGGCTGATCGCTGCCATAGACCTGGGAAAGACGCAGGGAGAAAGGAACCGCGCTATTCTAGAAACGCTTTATGGATGTGGTCTTCGGGTTTCTGAACTGGTCAACTTGCAGATTTCCGATCTCTACTTTGAAGAAGGCTTTATTAAAGTGACCGGGAAAGGCAACAAGCAACGCTTTGTGCCGGTATCACCTTACACCCAGAAATACATAAATATCTACTTAAAGCAGGTCAGGCCTCACTTGCCTGTAAAGAAAGAAGCCACCGATACTTTATTTTTAAATCGCAGGGGTAATAAACTTACCCGGGCGATGATCTTTACCATCATACGGCAACTTTCACAAAAGGCCGGTATTGATAAAAAGATCAGTCCACATACCTTTCGCCATTCTTTTGCGACGCATTTACTGGAAAACGGTGCCGATCTCAGGGCCATTCAACAAATGCTTGGTCATGAAAGCATAACTACCACAGAAGTCTATATGCATATAGACCGAAAACACCTGCGGCAGGTCATCGAAAAGTTTCATCCCAGGGCCTAAGTATTAAATTTCTGATAAAGCCTTTAAAATAAAGGTATTTCAAAAGGATTATTAGTAAATTATAGCCACTTTTCAGAACTATAAAATTTAACTATATGAGAACACTTAAGTTCAAGAATAACGACGAAATGCCCGCAATAGGTCTGGGTACCTGGAAATCGGGAAAAGGCGAAGTAGGTAATGCTGTAAAGATCGCCCTAAATAACGGATACAGGCATATAGATTGTGCCGCCACCTACGAAAATGAAGCTGAAATTGGGGAGGCATTTTCCGAGGTATTTTCAGAGGGGAAGATCAAAAGAGAGGAAGTCTGGATAACCTCAAAACTCTGGAATGATTCTCATAAAAAAGAAGACGTCATCCCTGCCCTTAAGAAGACCCTGAAAGATCTTCAACTGGATTACCTGGACCTTTATCTAATTCACTGGCCGGTTGCCTTTAAAAAGGGTGTTGGTTTCCCGGAAAAAGATGAGGATTATCTCAGCCTGGAAGAAGCGCCGATAATCGAAACCTGGGAAATGATGATCGAGGCTAAAAAGCAGGGGCTGGTCAAACACATCGGTGTTTCTAATTTCAGTACCATGAAATTAGAAGAACTTATGGAGCAGACAAAAGATATCCCGGAAATGAATCAGGTAGAACTACACCCCTACCTGCAGCAGCCCGAATTACTTGAATTTTGCAGCAAACACGACATCCACCTTACCGCCTATTCTCCTTTAGGCAGTGGGGACCGTATTGAGGCGATGAAAGCTCCCAACGAGCCCTCCCTGCTGGAAAACAAAGTCATTCAAAAGATTGCCAAAAGACATGGGGCCAGCCCCGGGCAGGTCCTTATCAAATGGAGCGTACTTAGAGGTACAGCAGTGATTCCAAAGTCCACCAATCAGGAGCGGATCATTGAAAACATTCAAAGCATGGGGGTCAATCTGGATGAAGAGGATCTAAAGGAAATCGCAGAGCTGGACCGCCATTTCAGGTACGTAACCGGGGAATTCTTTGTCACCAAAGGCAACAGCTATGAAAACATCTTTGATGATGACGATTATAAGGGGTGATACCCTGGCCATATTACTTAAAAAGCCCTGCTTCTGCAGGGCTTTTTAATATCTATATTATTGGAAGTATTCCTGTTTACTTACTTGGCGATATTGACAGCACGAGTTTCCCGTATTACGGTAATCTTCACCTGCCCAGGATAGGTCATATCGGTCTGGATCTTCTGAGAGATCTCAAAGGAAAGGTTATTGGCCTTTTCATCATTGACCTTTTCGCTTTCTACAATGACCCTTAATTCTCTACCCGCCTGAATGGCATAGGCCTTTTTAACCCCTGGAAACCCAAAGGCGATCTCCTCAAGATCTTTTAAACGCTGAATGTAAGAATCCAGCACCTGACGCCTTGCTCCCGGTCTGGCACCGCTTATTGCGTCACAGACCTGTACAATAGGTGAAAGCAGGGAGTTCATCTCTATTTCGTCGTGGTGTGCACCAATGGCATTGCACACTTCGGGTTTCTCTCCAAATTTTTCGGCCCATTGCATTCCCAGGATAGCGTGAGGTACTTCGGTTTCTGTATCGGGTACCTTCCCGATGTCATGCAAGAGTCCGGCACGCTTGGCAAGTTTAGGATTGAGCCCGAGTTCCGCAGCCATTACCCCGCAGAGTTTAGCCACTTCCCGTGAGTGCTGCAACAGGTTTTGTCCATAGGAAGAGCGATACTTCATCCTCCCTACAATCTTAATGAGTTCCGGGTGAAGCCCGTGAATACCAAGATCGATTACGGTGCGTTTTCCTATATCGATTATTTCCTCTTCAATTTGTTTCTTGGTCTTTTTAACGACCTCCTCAATACGGGCCGGGTGAATACGCCCATCGGTTACCAGTTTATGCAGGGACAACCTGGCTACTTCTCTTCTTACCGAATCGAAACAGGAAAGGATTATGGCTTCCGGGGTATCATCAACGATGATCTCTACCCCTGTAGCCGCTTCCAGGGCACGAATATTACGCCCTTCCCGTCCGATAATTCGACCTTTCACATCATCGCTTTCCAGGTTAAAGACCGATACGCAGTTCTCTACGGCCTCTTCGGTTCCTATGCGCTGGATGGTGGTAATGATAATTTTTTTGGCTTCCTGCTGGGCCGTGAGCTTAGCTTCTTCGACCGTATCCTGAATCAAGGCCATAGCATCAGCCTTTGCACTATCTTTTAAGGCTTCGGTGAGCTGCGCCTTGGCATCATCCGCCGATAGTCCGGAAATGACCTCTAACTGCTGTATCTGGCTGTTATGAAGCTTATCGATCTCTTCCTGCTTCTTCTCGAGGTATTCGGTACGGTAGGAATAGTCTTTCAACTTCTCGTCCAGTTCTTTGTTGAGTTTCTTGTTCTTGGCAAGCTCACTGGAAACCTGAGATTCCTTATCCCTGACTCTCTTTTCGGTATCATTGATCTTTTTATCCCGGCCCATGATCACCTTTTCGTGCTCTGTCTTAAGCTCGATGAACTTTTCTTTGGCCTGCAGGATCTTATCCTTTTTAATACTTTCCCCTTCAGACCTGGCTTCTTTTAGGATGTTTGCAGCCGATTTTTTGGCGTTTTTAATAGTACGCGAGGCCTGCTTGCGCTCCAGCAGCTTTGCAATGGCATAGCCTACGGCTATACCTACAACCAAACCTATAATTATAGTAGTGATTTCCATGTTATTTATTTATATAAAAAAAAGCCTGTATTAGTATTGGTTTGAAGTAAACTCTTTAAAATCAGGTTTAGGGCTAACAAGCTGCTCAAAAATCCGCTTTCCCGAGGGATACGGCACGCTTTTACAACTTAAACTCACCCTTCTTAAAGAATTCGTGTTGAGTTTCTCAAAAATCACTAATACAGGCAGTAACCTTATTTTATTTAAAGAACTTCTTAAGAGGCCAGGTGTTGTTGCAAGAGCTCGTTAAGTGATCTTAACTTTTCTTCAGCTTCCTGCATATCCCCCGCGGCTTCTATATCTTTCTGCTCGGTTTGGGCTGCAAACTGTAAGGCACACATGGCCAGTACATCCTGCTTATCCCTAACGGCATAACTCTGCTCAAATTGTTTGATCATGGCTTCGATCTTTTTTGCAGCTTTCCTCAAACCCTCCTCCTGGTGAGGCTCGATGGTTAAGGGATAAACCCTGTCTGCAATGGAGATCTTTATTCTTAATTTGTCCATGAAGCCTATCTATTCTGATAATTGAACAATACACTGATCAATTTCTCTTATTAAGCTGTTTATCTTGAGCTTTGTTTCTGTCTTGTAATCTTTACTGCCCAGCATTGCATTGGCTGCTTTAAGAGTTTGAATGCGTCCCTGGGAACTTTCAAGTTCTTCTTTAAGACGGGTATTTTCAGAATTTAATGTTGCCATTTCCTCTTCAATAGCACCCATTTTTTGCTTCATAGCTTCATACTTATGCAGCAACTTACTGATCCTATTTTCAAGATTATCAACTATTTCTGTCAATTCACTCATAAAAGCGCAATCTAATGCTTATTTCCACAAAGTTAACATACGCTTTGAAATATCCCAATACTTTTTATTGCTATTTTAGTTTTATAGCAAAGTCAAAGCTAACATCTTAAGGCTTAAGGCTTTATTTTTTGCATAAAGTTTGATTAAATTTACCACCAGGAAATTGCTATTGTTAATCCGAAATTATGAAAGTTATCACCATTCTAAGCTTACTATTAACGGGCCTTAGCCTTTATGGCCAGCCCAGTGTTCCCGAAGATTATTTCGCTTCTCCCCTGGAAGTCCCCCTTGTACTTTCCGGAACCTTTGGCGAGTTGCGTTCCAATCATTTCCACAGCGGGTTGGATATTAAAACCCAGCAGCGCCAAGGCTTAAAAGTGCTGGCTGCAGCAGAAGGTTATGTCAGCAGGATTAATATTCAGCATTATGGCTACGGAAAAGCCCTATATGTGCAACATCCCAACGGTTACACCACCGTATATGCACATTTGCAAAAATTTTCCCCTGAAATCGAGGCCTATGTGAAAAAGCGGCAGTATGCCAACCAGACCTATGAAATTGAACTGTTCCCTGAAGCTGGAGCCCTTAAGGTCTCTCAAAATGAATTGATTGCCCTTAGTGGAAATACCGGGGGAAGTGGAGGTCCACACCTGCATTACGAAATAAGGGATGGAAATCAGCGCCCGATGAATCCCAAACTCTTTGGCGTTAAAATCAAGGATTCCCGTCCCCCTATTATCAACTCGCTTTTTGCCTACCCCCTTGATGACGAGTCCCATGTTAACAACGCTACAGAACGCCAAAAAATACGGCTTATTCCTTTACAGGACGGAAGCTATACCACTGAAACAATCGATGCCTGCGGTAACATTGGCTTCGGGGTCTCCACGGTAGACCAGCAGGATATGGCTCCAAACAAAAACGGGGTATATAAGGTTGAAACCTCGGTTAATGGAGCGGATATTTTCTCCATTGAATTCAATCGCTTTTCTTTTGCGGAAACCCGCCACCTTAACCAGCTTATAGATTATAAGTACTACAGCAACCACCGCAGCAGGGTCAAAAAACTCTTTGTGGAACCAGGTAATCCCTTAAGTGTTTATAACAAGGTGGTCTCAGAAGGCAAATTAAACATCAAGGACAGCCTGGAATACACCTATGAAATAAGGGTTACTGATTTCACCGGAAATGAAAGACTCATCAGAGTCCCGATCCGCGGACGCAATAACGGGGAGCTTCCGCCTAAAGAAATAAATAAGACCGATTATTTCGTAAATGCTGACCAGGCTTACTCGGCCAGGGAAAACGGAATTGATTTTTATATCCCTGCCGGAAGCCTCTATCAGGACACCTATTTGGATGTAGCCTTTAATGGGGACACGATAGATTTTCATACTGACCAGACCCCTATCCATAAAAATATCACCCTGGGATTTGATGTAAGCCAGTACAGCCCGGAAGCACGTGAGAAACTTTTTATCGCCCGATTGGGATACCGAAACAGGCCACAATACTCTTCCACATATAAAAAGGGAGATCGCCTTACTACGGGAATCAGGACCTTCGGCACCTATACCCTGGCTACCGATGACACTCCCCCAAGGATCAGGCCGGTGAATTTCAGGGATGGACAGTGGATCTCTTCCAACAATACCCTGAAGCTAAAGATCTCAGATGATCTCTCGGGAATAAAGAGTTACCGGGCCACGGTAAACGGAAAATTCATCCTGATGGAGTATGAATACAAGAACAATACTTTAACCCATGATTTTGATGATGGGGTGGTTACCGAAACCGAAAATGACTTTAAGCTTACCGTAACCGATAATCTTGGAAACAGCAACACCTATGAGGCCAAATTTTTCAGAAAGAATTAATCCTTAAGCGGTTATCCTGCTCACCTGAAATCTTAGGTGAGCGGTAACCGAAGCTGTTTTTTATCAAGCATATATTGTTTTAAGGCAAGCAAAGCTGCCAACCTGGCTTCTTCTTTTATGGCCTCCTCGAGTTTCTCGGCTGAATAATATTTTTTCACAAAGTGGGTATCGAAATTTCCACTTCGAAAAGCCTCATGTTCAAAGACAAACTTCCCAAAAGGGAGGGTCGTACTAACCCCTTCCACTTCATACTCACTGATGGCCCGGAGCATTAACTGGAGGGCTTCTTCTCTGGTTTTACCATAGGTGATCAGCTTACTAAGCATCGGGTCATAATAAATTGGGACCTCCATACCCTCTTCAAAACCATTGTCCACCCTGATCCCGGGACCGGTAGGCATCCTGTACCTTTCCAGCTTTCCCACACTGGGCATAAAATCTTCCATCGGGTCTTCAGCATAAACCCTTAATTCCAGGGCGTGTCCCCTGATGGCCAGGTCTTCCTGGTGAAAGGGTAATTTTTCTCCCCGGGCAATCTTTATTTGCTGCTCCACCAGGTCAATACCGGTAATGAGTTCGGTTACAGGATGTTCCACCTGCAGGCGGGTATTCATCTCCAAAAAATAAAAGTTCTTATCTTCATCAAAAAGGAACTCCACTGTGCCGGCTCCTACATAATCACAGGCCCGGGCTACCTTGATCGCGGCTTTACCCATGAGCTTCCTGGTCTTGGTATCCAGGACCACCGATGGAGCTTCCTCCACCACCTTTTGGTGCCTTCGCTGTACGCTGCACTCCCTTTCAAACAAATGGATAATATTGCCGAAGGTATCGGCCAGTACCTGAATTTCAATATGTCTTGGCGAAGTCACGTATTTCTCGATAAAAACGGAGCCGTCACCAAATGCAGACTCTGCTTCACTGATCGCCCTTTTCATCTGGTCTTCCAGATCTTTTTCTCGCTCTACAATGCGCATGCCTTTCCCCCCGCCACCTGCGGAGGCCTTTATCAGAATTGGATAGCCGATCTTTCCAGCTATTTTCTTTGCTTTCTCCACATCGGTGATCGCCTGGTCTATCCCCGGGACCATAGGAATGTCATATTCCTTTACGGCATCCTTGGCTGCGAGCTTGCTACCCATAATGCGAATAGCTTTGGAACCCGGACCAATCCAGGTAATCCCCGCCTTTTCGACCGCTTCAGCAAATTCGGCATTTTCACTTAAGAAACCATAACCGGGATGAATCCCGTCTGCTCCAAGTTTTTTGGCGACTTCAATGATCTTATCGCCCTTGAGGTAAGATTCACTGGAAGCTGCTTTACCGATACAAACCGCTTCATCAGCAAACTTTACATGAGGTGCATTCCTATCGGCCTCTGAATATACAGCAAGGCTTTTAATTCCCATTTTCTGTATCGTCTTCATTACCCGCAAAGCGATCTCTCCACGGTTGGCCACTAATATTTTTTTCATTTCAGACATTTACTTTTGTAATAATTCAGGCTTTTTAACTTTCGATTTAATCCATCTCAATAAGCAGTTGATTCTTTTCGACGCCCTGGCCTTTTTCTACCGAGATCGCTTTTACCACCCCATCGCGTGGGGCACTTAAAGTGTTCTCCATCTTCATGGCTTCCAGGACCAGCAAATAATCCCCCTGCTTGACCTGATCCCCTTCATTTACCATGACATCGAGAATCAAACCAGGCATGGGAGCTTTAATATCGTTGACCATTAAGGCAGAACCCAGGGATAAGCCCATCTTCTCTATAAGCTGATCCAGCTCATTGGATATCTTAACCCGGTAGTTATTGGAATTAATCTTTACCTGGTATTGCCTGGAAAGGTAATCGGCCTGGGCAATGCTGGCTTTAAAACTCCGGTTTTCCCTTAGCAGATGAAAGTTAGCCTCGGAAACCTGCTGAGTATCTAATGCATTAATCTGGTCCTGGGTAAATTCAAATTCAAAAGTTTCGTTGACCTTGACCCTAAATTTTTTTTCCATATTCATTGGTTTTCAAATAAAATTTGAAGCTACAGATGTAAATATAGAAAAACTAAGTAGGTTTTAAACAATAGCTATGCATGAAGATTTTTCCACTTCCCATGTGTTAAGAAAGCGTGAATTCACATAATATTAATGTAAGAGCTTCGCATATCAGCTTACCTTAGAATGAACCAAAAAACCGGTAAATTATGAAAAGATTAATTTTAACAGGACTCCTGGTCCTATTTGCTATGAGCACAGCAGTAAGCCAGACAGAACAGCAAGTCTCCGCAGAGATTTCAGCATGGCTTTCCACGCACTTTCCCAATGAAAGCATCATGGACATGCATGTGGATCTTGATGACCAAGAGGATGCTTACGAGGTTAAAATGTCTGACGGCACCGAAATCGACTTCGATATTGAAGGTCATCCGACCAGTATCAACAGTAAAAAAGGCTTCTGGCCTGAGGCCCTACCTGAAGTGATCGCCACTTTTCTCAATACCAATCATAAAGATGTGAAAGTGGTGAAATATGAAAAGCAGGAAGATGGTTACCAGCTCAAATTAGCTAATGACACGGAATTGGAATTTGATAGCGATGGTCTGCTTCTGGAATAAGGAGGATAAACTATGGCTGTAAAAGCCAAAATAAAAGAGGCTGTCCCTTAAAGACAGCCTCTTTTTTATCAAAAAAACCAAACAGGAACTATTAAGCAGTTTCCGCTTTGTACTCTTCGATCTCTTCACTGAAATCGAAAACTTTGGCATCTTTAAGTTTATTTTCAAGGATGCTGCTTCCGGCTGCGGATCTAAACCCACCGGCACAGTGTACAACCACTGGTTTATTCGTTGGTACTTCATCAGCCCTGTTTCTAAGTTCATTCAAAGGAATGTTCAAAGAACCTTCGATGAATTGTCCGTCGGTTTCCAATTCAGCTTCATTTCGCACATCTACCACAGTATATTTATCCTTGTTCTTTTTGAAATCTTCGTGATCAAAGGAATCGGTAGTTAGCGATACTTTTTCTGAAAGCGTTACAATACCTTTCATTTGTTGTTCATATCCGATCTTGGCGATTCTTTCCAGGGTGTCTTCAATATCATCCACACTAGATACCACCATATAGAAAGGCTCCTCGGGAGCGATAATGGCACCTAACCAGGTTTCCAGCTTATCCTCTTCTGTGACTCCCATGATGTTGATACTGTTGGGAAGATGACCTTTTCGGTAGGTTTCCCGGCCACGGCTATCGACCACTACAGCATCATCATCGAGACTTTCTACCAGTAATTTTACCGGCACGCTGTATTTGGCCTGTTGGACATTCATTGCACCTTTTCGGTTAACATCTACGTTGAAACCGAAGTAAGCTGGTATGAATGGCTGATCTTTAAGGATCTCTTCAACAAACTCCTCCTCAGTCTGGTCCCGGAAAGCCCAGTTGCCCTGGCGTTCATTTCCTAAAGTACTAGATGAAGCATCGCTCATGTTCTTACCACATAGCGAACCGGCACCGTGAGCAGGATAGATCACCGTATCGTCAGGAAGCTCGTTGAACTTTGTTTGCATGGTGTTATACATGGCCTTTGCCAATTCTACCCTTTTAGCTTTCATATTACCCGCTTTCTCACGAAGGTCAGGACGACCTACATTACCAATAAAAAGGGTATCTCCACTGAACATGGCTGTTTCTCCGTTTTCTTCAGCGATAAAGGTCAAACTATCAGGAGAGTGACCAGGAGTATGCAATGGTTTTACAGTGGCACCTCCAATTTTAACGCTCTGTCCCTCATCAAAACCAGTATGCGGATAGCTTACCCCAACCATTTCACTAATGTAAATAGTCGCTCCGGTTTCCTTGTGAATCTGCAGGTGACTGCTCACAAAATCGGCATGAGGGTGAGTTTCAAAAACCGCTACGATCTTTGCGTTGTTTTCTTCAGCATACTTATAGTAAGGCATTGGGTTACGGCTTGGGTCTACAAGGGCCATCTCTCCGTTACTTACTAAAGCATAGGAATAATGTGCTAAAGGCTCGTCTTTAAACTGTTTTATCTTCATCGTGATTTCTGTTTAATTATTATTTAGTGATTGTTTATTCTTTTTAAATGGAAAGAGCATCTGATTTTTGAAATCCTCAGGGAAATCATCATCTCCTTCAAAACCAAGTTCTATATCTCTTCCTTCCTGTGGAATATAAGCCGTACCAAAGAGATAATCCCAAATGCTCAGGCTAAGCCCGAAATTCATCCCATAAGGATGAGCCTCTGGAAGCTCCTTGGAGTGATGCCAGATATGCATTTTAGGATTGTTAAAAACATAACCTAAAACCCCATAGCTCCAACCGACATTAGCGTGGTTTAAATGTCCTATAAAAACAGCGAACATATGGACCACAAAGAATTCCTGTATACCGAAACCTATCATGGCAAGCGGAATATACTGCACAGTCTTATAAACGATGGTCTCCATAAAATGAAACCTGAACTGTGCTGCAAACCCCATCTCCTTTACACTGTGGTGAACCTTATGGAATTTCCAAAGCCAGGAGCGCATGTGCAATTGCCGATGTACATTCCACTGAATAAAATCAGCCACGACGAACATAATTAACAACTGCGCCCAAATGGGAAAATTCTGCACCTCGATGGCCACAATATTACTTATCCCAAACAGCCCCAGCAGATCATTGAATAATTCCACCCCTACATTCGAGATCGCGTTATACCCCACAAGGGAAAACAGGAAAAAATTAAATATGATATAGAACGTATCCAGCCAGAATCCTTTTCGGAAAACCTTTTGGTCCTTCCTCCAGGGAATAAAAATCTCCAGTACCCAAACCATCAATGACAAGAGCAGAAGCCAATAAAAATAATTGGTCCAGCCCGGGTTGCTTATTTCCTCGACCAGGTAATTAAAATATCCTGTAAAGGAATTCTCAATAATGTTTAGGTACTTCTCCAACCGGATTATTAAAATTTCAGTGGCAAAAATATATAAAACATAAGGTCTAAGCAGTAACTTTTGTTACAATCCCTGACCTACTGTAAGTTACAAAATTTTTTAATGTTCCCGGGCTATTTGAGCAGGTCCGGCCTTAAAATTAACCACAATTTAAGTATTGAACCAACCCAGGATTTTTATGGCTCCCTTATCCCTGTAATCCATCCTAAATAAGATGATCAGGGCAGAAAGAAGGGTGAGGATCCCGATGAGCAAGATAGCAGCTTCAATACTCACCATATCTGCAATTACCCCGGTAAGAATAGCACCTATGGCATAGCCCAGGTCCCTCCATAACCGGAATACCCCGATGCTTTTTGCCCTGTCTTTTGGATGGGTATTCTCTGCAATGGTGGCCAGGAAAGTTGGATACACCATTGCGGTACCCCACCCCAGAAGTGCTGAAAGGACGACATAATGGGTCATCGTTTGAGCCCATACCAACATCACCAGCACGAGCGCCTGAAGGAACATCCCGATAAACAATAAATCCTTTTTGCTGAATATATCGGCCATTCTTCCAGTAAATAACTGGCCTATTCCCCAAACCGCAGGATAAAGGGCCGTTACAATACCGATCTGCTCCAGGTTAAAACCTTTATGAGAGAGCAGAATAGGAAAAAGCCCCCAGGCCATCCCATCGTTAAGGTTGTTTATCAATCCGGCCTGACTCACCGAACCCAGGTTTTTATGGGTCCAGGTGGTTTCTTTAAAAATATTCTTTAGCGGGGACACCTCGCTGGTATCCTCTTCTCTTGCCACGTGATGGCGGGTATCCCTGATAAGGAAAATACTAAAGAACAGCCCCAGTAACATAAGGCCGATACCCAGATAAAAAGGATAAGGCCGCAACCCATATTCAGAGGCGATCCAACCGGTTAAAAAGGCTACCACAGCCACTGCAAAATACCCGGCAAATTCATTGAGTCCCATTGCGAAACCCCGCTGGCGTTCTCCGACCAGGTCTATTTTCATGACTACCGTACTGGACCAGGCAAGGCCCTGGTTAATTCCAAGAAGGACATTGGCGGCGATGATCCAGTTCCAGTTTTCGGCAAAAATTAAGATAAAAGGAATGGGGATGGCAAAGACCCACCCGAGGACCAAAAGGTTTTTACGACCAAAGCGATTGGCCAGAGCCCCGGCATAATAGTTAGCGATGGCCTTGACTACCCCAAAGACCACTATAAAAGAGAGAATAGCCGTGGTCGCGGCTATTTCAAATTCTTTCTCGGCGATCTCCGGCAAAATACTTCGTTCCAGCCCGACCATGCCTCCTACAAAGGCGTTGACCAGCACCAGTAAGCTGAATTGCTTCCAGTTTTCCTTCAGCCCAAGTTTTACATTATTCATTCATAAAGTTTGGCTTAAAAATAGAAATTCGTAACGAAATTGATCTGATTGAAGTTGCTTTTATTAAAAATACTTTCTGGATCCTGATGATTCTGGTTTTCCCGGTACACCCATAAAAGATCAAAGCTCAGCCCATCGAGGAATCCCTCCACATTATAGCGCAGGTGCGTATTGAGCTGGAAAGATTCATCCACATTATATTTATTATACCGATAAGCTCCCGGCTCGGCGCCAAGGATCTGCTGCATCTCTACCCCAAAATGCAGGTTAGGCTTTAAAAAGGCGTATTCACCCTTTAAGGCGAGGATATCGACATCCCCCAGTCCTTCCAGGCGAGATCGGGAAATAGAGGTAAAGAAATGATCCCTTCCCAATTCCTTGGGGAACAAAAACCTCCCGGAATCAAAGGCATGAGTATAGGCCAGGGCAAGTCTTAAACGCGATTCCTGCCAACTGAGCTGAGAACTCAGTACCTGTCCGTTCTCATTGGGCTGCACATAACGGTGCTGGTAAGCAAGTTCCTCATTATAGGAAAACGGCGACTGGTACACATACTGAATGCCCAGGTTAAAATCCTTATACTCATAATCCAGCTGGGTCCATAAAGTGTTCATCACTTTATCCAGGTAATAATCGTATATCTTGAAGGTGAAATTATTTTTATTATACCTGTAATTAAAAATTCCCATCCCCGAAGATTCATAATACTCGTGATAGTGGGCTTGCTGACCGTCTGGTTGAAACCCGTTATAAAAAAGTCCAATACCTTCCTCAAAGTCAAACCACTCGGTAGTGGCCCGGGGCGACATTCCGTTAAGCCAGCCCAGATTGAACTGATGCGGTCTTCCGAAGTTAAGGTGTGCCCAGGCTCCGCGATGGGCAAAAGGTTTCATCCGGCCGTCACTGTGATTCAATAAAGGGGTGTACTCGGTTTCAATTTTTCCGTAAGTGAGATAGGAGTTACCGAAGCGATAACGGATAAACAATTCTTCCAGCCTGTCAAGGTCTTTGAAGTTACCTTTATTAAGCACATCATAGAGCTCATATTCATACCGGGCGTTTTTGCCCGTCACAGGTTCTTCCATTCCCAGGTCATTTCCAAAGGTCTTATAGGTAAATATCCCTTTAACCCCGGCCTCAAATCCCTTGTAATTCCCGGTGGTAAAACCAACTGCCCCACCGGTGGCATTGGTATAATAGTCATTTAGATCATCCCGGTTCATGGTATTCATAAAGTAGTTCCTGATATGCCCATGGAGATGAGCCTCTCTAAAGATATCCCTTAAATGTTCAGGTTCCTCGTTTTGTTGATGAGTTTTCTCCTGAGAGTAAACCGATAGGTTCAGCAAAAGGATAATCAAGGCCAGGGGCCATTTAATCTGGTATTTCATTTCTAACAAGTTTTTCTGGAATGGGAGTGCGAAAGAAGTAAATATAAAACCCGAAATCAGTAACAAGGGTTACACCACTATGTAACATTAGTCACATCCCATCTCGGACTCAAAGATTATATTTGGCAGCTAATTGATGAAAATTAAATCCTACATAGCCGTTTTCTTTGCCCTGGTTTTTTTGGGAAAGTTCATTATGCTTGATGCCAAGATGCTGGGCAGTGTGATGGACAGCGAAAATATAAGCTGGGTAAATTCCTTATGTGGAAATAAAGCCCTGGATTCTTCCCAGAACGATCACCAGGCTGACTTGAATCAGGCCTCTGATCAGCTGGTGATCAGCGCAGATGCCATTTGTAATTCTCCTTTTAATTTTTCCAGCCTCGATTGGCCGGTCGCCCAGGCAGAACCGAATTTTCAATATTATGATTACCGCAACCCTGCAGTGATCTCTGCCTATCACGATAAATTCTATCCCCCACCAAAAGTTCTGATTGCTTAATCGCTATAAAAGCCTGCAGAATATTGATTCTAAGGGCTCTATAATAAATTACTTTCATAACTTTAATACAGAATGACAACTAAAATATTAGTAAACCGGCGTTCGGTTCAGATATTCAGGGTATTGCTTAGTGGAATTTTCCTGGTAGCAAGTTTTAATCACCTTTTGAACGTAGAGAAAACCGTTAACCGGATAGACCAGGCCAGTTTTAAAGGGATCGCCTACTTTTTCGGAAATCCCGAATTACTGGTTATCCTTTCGGGAGTGGTGATGCTCCTTTCCGGGTTCGCCCTGTTAATTGGCTATAAAACCCGGTATGCCGCGGTGGTCCTGGCGCTTGTTTTATTGCCGATCACCCTTACCGTGCAGGTAGGACAAATCAATACCCTGGGGCCGCTCTTTAAAAATATCGCCATAATGGGCGGACTCGTGTTTTTCATATTTAACGATTTGAGTCAAACCCAAAAATTATAATAACCATACGCAAGAGCGTATAAAATTCAATAAAAAAATGAAGACTATTTTATTAAGCAGTTTCGCAATGTTCCTCGCTTTATTCAGCACGCAGGTAACTGCCCAGGAACAACCAGACCACGACCATAATAAGGATTATGTGGTCCTTACCAAGAAAGTAGACCAGTTAAAACCCATCCTGCTCACCGCGGAGGCTCTTTCTGAGGAAGACGGAGACCACTTCGGAGAATTCCAGGTCATCGTCTGTGGAAAGGATATTTCACAACTGACCAATACCTCTAAAATGACTCCTTTTGTGGAGCAGGCCCAAAAATTAGGTGTTGAACTGGTAGCCTGCGGTTTCTCCCTAAACAAATTCCAGGTGGATCGCAAGGAGATTCCCAAAGAGATGACCGTAGTAGAGAACGGAATCCTTCACAACCTGCAATTACAGAAAAAAGGTTTCTATAGCCTTGGCCTCTAAGAAAAAATCAATCACTAAAAACTATACAATGCACAATAAAATAAACAAAATGCTTTATGGTCTGGCTATCCTGAGCATGGGAGTATTTACTTCCTGCAACAGTATTTCCGGCTCTAATAGTCAAAAGGAAGACGGGAACCCGGCCGATACCACAAAGATCACCATCCTGCAAACTGCAGATATCCACGGGCAACTGGATCCGCATCCGGAACTATTCTGGGAAGATGACAGCATCATCTTCCGAGATCGTGGTGGGCTGGCTCATATCCAGACCCTTTTTAAGGAAGAAAAAGCCAAAAACCCAGGCAATACAGTAATTGTGGACGGGGGAGATCTTATCCAGGGAAGTGGATATGCGGCCCTATCAGAAGGAGCTATCTTTCCGGATATCATCAAAAATATGGACTTTGACCTTATCGTTCCCGGAAACTGGGAGGTGGTCTATGGAAAGGAAGTGATGATGGATGTCCTTCAAGGCTTTGAAAAACCAGTCATCGCTCAAAACATGTTTCATGATGATAAGGAGAAAAAGGAACTGTTCCCTCCATACTGGATCAAGGAGATAGACGGGGTAAAACTCGGCTTTATCGGGATCAACGACCCGGATGTTCCAGTTCGTCAGAACCCGATATTTAGCGAAGGGATCGGTTTTAGCGGAATCGATGATAGTGTGAAGGACCTGATAAAAAAGGTGAAACACGAGGAAGGGGTTGACGCCTTGTTTTTGGTGACCCACTTCGGGATTTTCAAACAGGTAGAGCTGGCCAGTAATCCGATCGTAGAAGACGTGGATTATATTCTGGGGAATGATACCCATGAACGGGTACGTGAGCCCATCCAGGGCAAATATGCCAGGGTAACCGAGCCGGGAGCCTTTGGTTCCTTCGTGGGAAAAATGGACCTCTATTTTGTAGACGGGGAGATCGTAAGAGAAGATTATGAGCTGATGGATGTCGATCCTGAAAAATACCCGGCAGACCCACAAATAGCCGAATTGGTAGAAAAGGCCAAAGCGCCCTATAAGGAGCACCTGGAAACCGTAGTTGGCTATACCAAAACCCCTATCTACAGGTACCTGACCGTTGAAAATCCCATGGATAATATGATCACCGATGCCGCACGCTGGAAAACCGGTGCGGACATTTCCATTTCCAATGGCTTTAGGTTTGGTAATCCGATTGTCCCGGAAGACGGAAAACCGGCCCCAATAACCAGGGCGAACCTGTGGAACCTGCTTCCGGTAAACGAGAAAGTAAAAACCGGAAAAGCAACCGGGAAACAGATCAAAGACTGGCTGGAAAAAGAAATGCATAATGCTTTTGCCCAGGTGGCGACCGAACGTTTCGGAGGTTGGCTGGTGCGTTTCTCAGGAATGGAAGTTGATTTCAATAGCCAGGGAGAAAAAGGACAGCGGATAAAATCAGTAAAGGTCAATGGGGAAGAGATGAAGGATGACCAGTATTATACCATCTCGGCCTGTGTCCGTCCCGGAGACCCGCTGGACAACCTATGCCGTATGCCTAATGTAAAGGATGTAGAGGTTAAGGATTACTATATCCATGATGTGGTGGAAGAATATTTAGGAGTGCACTCTCCTGTTTCCCCACAACTGGAAAAAAGAGCCTATTGTGAAATCCTTGGTCCAAACTCCTTCTCTACCGTTCCGGGTACAGATTATGAATTCCATTAAGACCAGGTAGGTTAGAAACATTAAAGGGCTGTCACAGACGGCCCTTTTTTTATTATATGCTTTGGGTATGATGAAAACTTACCTCTGACCTTTGAAGCATACCTGATATCAATTATACTCCAGGCAATCTTCAGAAGGGGTATAAACCCCGGCAGCCTGCTGGTATACCAGGGTAGCGCCTAAATGCCCTGCATAGCCCAGGAAAACCGAACCGGTGAGCATGGCCAGGATAAGGATAAAATTTACGATGTTTTTTTTCAGTGGCAGAAAGCCATAGGTAAAAGCCAGGTCCAGAGCGAAAGCCCCGGTAAAGATCCAGCTTGTAATGTAGGTCATGTTCTCGTGGTCTTTTAAGACCGTAGGGTCACAGAGCTGACGGGAGACTATGCCGTCGGCCTGGTTTCCGGTGTAGATAGCGATCCATGCGCCAAGCACGCCCAACCCCAGAAGAATGCTTCCTGCCTGTGGCCAGAGTTTGTCACGGGTCCACAGGGAGATCAATTTAAATAAAGTAGCTATCAGCAATAGGGCAATGGGAAAATGAACGGACAGAGGATGGAATACCTCTGTCCTCCAGAAATCAGGGATTTCATTCATCTTTTATTCCAGAATTTTTACCGAAATAGGATCTAATCGCTTTCCTACCTTTTCTACTTCTACTTCAACTTTTTGACCTTTTTGAAGTGCTGAGAATTCCACTTCATTCCCATCTCTGCTTAGCACAGTTTCATCGGTAAAATAAAGTTCAAGGGTTTTGTTATCATCGGTCTTTACGTAGATCTCGGTTTTTTCGGGCTCTACTTCATCTACCGTTCCCTGGTAAGTTCCGGATTCAACGGTACTGGTTTCCCCACAGGCTAAAAACATGAATACCAAACCGGCAAACATGCTTTTTAAGATTACATTTTTCATATTTAATTGAATTTAGCGTTTATAACCAACTAAGTTAAGTATAAAACTGCATTTTCCTATGGTTTACGCGCCAGAAATCTTATCACTGCAGCTTTGCCTTTATGGTATTCCCCTTCATCGAGCTCGACCTCCATGTCTTCAAACTCTTCGAATATATACCCTCTAAAATCAACCTCCAGCTCTTCTTTGGTGTAGAGCATCTCCGCATCTTTCGGTCCACCGGATTTCGGGTTCTGCTTCTGATATTCTATCTGCTCCCTGCTGAAACCTTCAAAAATCACCACTCCGCCCGGGCGCAGGTACTTATCGAATTGCTGAAAATAATGTTCTCTGACCTCCACGGGAAAGTGTGCGAAGATCAGTCCTATAGCATCAAACTGCTCTTTCTTATAATCCAGAGTCTCCAGCTTCCCTACCTGATAGTCGAGTTCAACTTTATATTCCCTGGCGAGTTTTCTGGCCTTCTTCTTTCCTTCCTGGCTTATATCAAAGGCTGAAACTTCCCAATCCATTCTCGCGGCATAAACCGCATTTCTACCTTCCCCTTCAGCCGGCAAAAGAATTCGACCGGGCCTAAGCTCGTCTAACTTCTCCTGGAAATAGCTGTTTGGCTTTTTCCCGTAGACATACTCTTTTTCGGCATAACGTTCATTCCAAAAATCTTTCATAATCTTCTATTTTTTTCTGAAACTGCAAAAAGTAAAATTCTGTTTCCCTCCCGAGGGGGTGGTGTGATCTACATTTCTACATTCCAGGGTTTCAAATTTTTCTTCCAAAAGGCCGCTGAGCTGTTCGATGGAGTACTGCCTTATTTCCCTGCCACTGCATTTGGTGGGGCCTTCCTGGGAAAAGGTAGCCAGTACCACGTAGCCTCCACGCTTTACTGCCCGCTCCAGGTTATGGATATAGCCTTCAATCTGGTGCGGCTGTGTTAAAAAATGAAAAGCAGCACGATCATGCCATAGATGGTACAACTTTTCCGGTTCAAAAGAAGCGGCATCCGCAGCGATCCAGCTCACCTGCGCTGCCTTTTCGCCCAGCCGGTCCTGGGCATGATCCAATGCTTTCTCAGAAATATCCAGGACGGAAATATCCCGGTATCCCTCCTCCATAAGATAATCCACAAGGTTAGAATCTCCCCCACCAATATCAATTATCCTGGCGGTCTCCGGCAGGTCCAGGTTAGCAATCATTTCCAGGGAAACCTTCGGTTTTTCCTGGTACCAGGTAGCATCTTCATATTTCTTTGTCTGATAAACTTTTTCCCAATGTGTCTTTGAGGCTGAACTCATATATTTCTATTCATTATTGTTTGTTATGTCTTTTTAGACTTATCAAGGAATTTGATCATATTAAAGCTTTTCATCAGGTGGAATAATCCTGGTAGAATCACCAAGCCGCCAATGAGCAACATTAGCGCAAGATTATCAATGGTGGCTTTCGGCGCGAGATTCTCCAAAAGGCTCAATTCCTCCTGTGCGGTAATTATAATATAAGGAAAATGAGCGAAAATAGCAGCAAACATCACTAATACCACCTGCAGACCTGCCAGGTACCGACTCCAGATCCTGCTTCCCCTTCTAATGCTTCGCCATAATGGAAACAGTAATAAACCTGAAATTCCTACACTGGCCAAAGAAACTGGATTATGAAGAAAATCTTCGATAAAGCTATAGCCTGCCAGGTAACCGTACACCAGAAGGATCAATCCCAGGATCACCAGCACTACAGTATATATAGCTGATTTTTTCCTGTAGAGTTTCCGGGCGGCCCCCTGGGTTTCTGCGATCAGGTAATTCGCAGCCAAAAACGCGCAAAGGGCGGCATAGAAAAGCCCTATCAGCAGTCCAAAAAGATGCAACCACGGCTCCATAAAAAGGTCATAAAAACCGTAATTGGTATAATCATCAGTGATGATAATTTTTCCGCTAATAAGGGCGGCAAAAGACATCCCAAGAAAGACCGGGGTAACCAAACTCCCTATCCGGAAGAATCGGTTATACCAGATTTGAGAACTGTCTACCACCGCATCATAGTGTCGGAAAACAAAAGCCACTCCCCTTATGGTAATACCCAGCAAGACCAGTACCAGTGGAATATGAAGGTAGATCATCATCACATTAAAATAAGCCGGGAATCCCACCCACAGAATGACCAGTAAAATGATCAGCCAGATATGATTGGCTTCCCAAACTGGTCCCATCACGCGGTAGATCGTATCCCGGGTCACTTTTCGATGCTCCCTGGAGGAAAACAACTCCACGATCCCTGCTCCGAAATCAGCCCCACCTAACAGCACGTAGAGCAGCAAAGAGAACAAAAGGAAAAACAGTACGATATATAACATAATTATTCTTCTTTATTGAGGGCTTTCATCTGCCGGTTCATAAGCCAGGTTACGGTAACACCCAGAATAATATATAAAAAGAGGTAAAAGAAGAAACTGTATTTCATCCCCGGCATCGGGGTCACCGCATCTTCGGTGCGCATTACCTGGTGAATGATCCAGGGCTGGCGTCCAACTTCGGTCACCACCCAACCGGCCTCCAATGCGATAAATCCAAGAGGCGCAGTAATGATAAAGAGCAACCAGTATTTTCTACTTTTGAACCAGTGCTTCTTTTTAAGACTGATAAAATAAACCAGGCCGGCCAGCATAAGCAATGTTCCCAGACCAACCATTATCTGAAAGGCATAATGGACGATAGGAACCGGGGGTAGCTGATCATCCGGAAAATCGTTCAGCCCCTTTACCTCCGCATCAAAATCACCAAAGGCAAGAAAGGATAAGGCTCCAGGAATCGCAATTTTATAGTTGACCTCCCGGTTTTCCTCATCGACAATACCGCCAATATAAAGAGGGGCCCCTTTTTGTGTCTGGTAATGCGCTTCCATAGCAGCCAGTTTTACCGGTTGGCGCTTGGCCACATCCTTGGCGGAAAGGTCTCCACTAAGTGGTTGTAAAAATGCAGCCACAGCTCCAAAGACAATGGCAATTTTAAAGGCCTTGGTATGAAGCTGGATATTTTTCCCACGAAAGATCTGCAGGGCATGTACGCCCGCCACAGCAAATCCGGTAGCCACGAAGGCAGCCAGGGTCATGTGCAGCGCCTGGGTGAACCAGGCCGGGTTGAGCAGGGCCTGGACCGGGTCGATATTGAGGAATTCCCCATCGATATAATCAAACCCGGAAGGGGCGTTCATCCAGCCGTTGGCTGAAACCACCAATATCCCCGAGGCCACACCGGCCACTCCCACAATAATCCCGGTAAACCAGTGGAATTTTTCAGGCAGCTTCTTCCATCCATAAAGGTAAAAGCCAAGTGCTATAGCTTCCACAAAGAAGGCCGCCCCCTCCAGGGAAAATGGCATTCCAAAAATAGGTCCGGCATGTTTCATGAATTCCGGCCATAACATTCCTAGTTCAAAGGAAAGCGCAGTCCCTGAGACCGCCCCGGTAGCAAAAAATATAGCTACCCCTTTTAACCAGGCTTTAGTAAGTTTAAGGTAAACCGGGTTCCTGGTTTTTAACCATTTGTGGTGCGCTACCACCATGAAGAAAGGCATCACCATCCCTATACAGGCAAAAATTATATGAAAGCCAAGGGTGAAGGCCATTTGCAGCCTTGCATAATCCAGATTCTCCATCGAGTATAATTTATATTTCGCCTCCTACTTCTTTCATGTTGCGTAGGGGCTTACCAAGCTTAAAATTAGGAAAAAATCTCGCGCTGGAATGATAATAATAAAAGTAATTCCAAAGGATATCCATAATTAACAATTGATCAATTTGATTTAGCCAGGAGGGCTTGAACCATAGTTTTAAACGTGCCCAGCACCAGGATATATCCGGAAGTTTCTGATCCTATTCCCATTGTAAAGGTTAATAAAAAAGGCCAAGCCGAAAAAAGTACTGGTTTTCCAGGGCTTTTTATTCCCTGGTAAAAAGATCTGGAAAATAAGAGGTGCCCATCCCAAAAAGGCATTAGTCCTAGAAAAAGAAGATGGGGACACCTATTCCTAACAAGTTGGAAAACCAGGGGAAAAATCTTCCGCTTCGTTTCATGTATTGCCGGTATTCCGGGAATTTTTGCTGCAACAATTTTTCTTCGTATCTGCTTTTAAAATAAAAAAGAATTAGCAATAGGAAGGCTATCAGCAGCTTGTAGCCGGAGCCTAGGTACAGGGCCAGGGAAAATGCCGAAAGTAAAATCCCTGAATAAATCGGATGCCGAATATATTTAAACAATCCGTGGGTGATAAGCTGGGAGTTCTTTAAAGGCCTTGGAAATATAGAAAGGTTGGTTCTGAGCTCAAGTAGCCCTATAAGAACTACCCCTGCACCAAGAATGATCAGGGGTAGTAATAAGTAATCAATCCATACCGGTAATCTGAACCTTAAAAGGGAAATATCTAATAAAAAACTTAAAAACAGTGTCAACTGTAAACCCACATAAGCAATATCTTTCGCCTTAAGATTCAAATTACCGGAGCTCTTTATACGTCCTTGCCTTTTAGCATTTTATTCCAGTAAAGGTATGGTAGTCCGTATTTTTTCAGCATCCATAAACGCCAATGTTCTTTTGAGGAATCGAAAACCAGCATTTTCTTTAATTCGGGATCCGGCGTAAACTTGTTCTCATAATCAAATTCTGCCAGTACCATTTTCCCGTATTCCGTAACCAGCGGACAAGAAGAATACCCATTGTATTTCTTATTATCGGCTGCTTTATTCTTCATGAGTTTCTCTATATTATCGAGCACTACGGGGACCTGTTTCCTAATGGCGGCACCGGTTTTCGCTGTTGGCAGGGCTGCAACGTCCCCCAAACCAAATACATTAGGGTATTTATTATGCTGGAGGGAATGATGATCCACATCCAGCCATCCTTCGGCATTGGCCAGTTTGGATTTCCTTACAAATTCAGGCGCTACCGATGGTGGTGCAAGATGCAACATATCATAATGTATCCCTACCATATTACCTTCCTTCTCTATCTTCAACTTGGCAGGATTATGCTCGTAAGCCTCAGGCGCAAGTTCATACCAGGCAATCTGTTTTTCCGGATCAATGCGTTTTAGGGCATGGTAGAATTTCAGGTTGATATTCTTTCGATCCACGATCTTCATCAGGGTCTCTTTGATCTCCGGTACGGCAAAGATCACCGTGCCATTGGTAGCAAATACTACGTTGGTCTTATCCTTGAGCCCATGTTTTTTAAAGTAAGCCTCTGCAAGGTACATGATCTTCTGCGGGGCCCCTCCACATTTAATCGGAGTGGTCGGTTGGGTAAACAAAGCGGTACCTCCCTTAAAGTTCTTGAGAACCTCCAAGGTATGTTTAGGATCGGTATAGTTCGAACATACATTGCCCTTATCTATGGCTTCGGATAGACCGGGCACAAGACTCATATCATAGGTAAGTCCGGGTGCTACCACAAGGTAATCATAAGCGATCTCCCCGGATTTCTCGGTAGAAACCGAATTACTATCAGGATCCATCGCAGTAACCTTATCCTGGTACCACTTTACTCCTCCTGGAATAAGATCAGCCATAGGGCGGGCCGTCTTATCAAAATCGTAAGTCCCGGCCCCTACCAGCGTCCAAGCTGGTTGGTAATAATGGGTCTTGGCAGGATCGATGATCGCAATATCTAAATCTTTATGTTTTCGTTTAAGGCGTGAAGCCATCATTAGGCCACCGGTACCGGCGCCTATAATAAGTATCTGGTGTTTGGAATTCATAGTATAAAATTTTGCACTAATTTAGTTAAAGTTAACCTAATTTCGTGTAACGGCTGTTACATAAGGAAAGAAATTTGTAAAGGAATTATAATAAATAAAAGTGCCACTAATAAAGTATAAGTCAATACATATTTTGTCGTAAATCACACATCCTCAGTAGTTTTAATAATCCAAATTCAAATACCTTTGATTCAAAAAGGGGGTGAAACTACAAATAAGCCAAAGATAGAGAGGCAGGATTCATGCTTTGCCTGTTAATTCCTTATAAGAACTTAAAAGCTAGATTCGTCCTTAAGGAAATTTCTCATGTCACTGAATAAAATTTCAAACCGTTGAATTATAAGAATATTATAGACAGGGAAAGACGTGATATGTTTTAAAGCAGCTAGACATGCCTATCCGAACAAAGAATATTTTCCTTAAAAAGAACTAAAAAAAATCCTCTCACCTTCTCCCAATGTGTTTCCGGGAGTCTGAGGTGAAAGGATTTTATCTTTTTATTTTTTATAGGGCTTAGGATGTATCCAAATCGGTTCAAACAACTTCAATCTGAATTTAAGTAATCCGAATGCTCCGAATTAGGCCAGTTCGGCCCACATGATATAAATTCCCATAATCAATACGAACCAACCAAAAGCCTTTTTCAGTTTATTCCCATCTATGAATTTGTTAAGGTATACACCCAGGAAGATCCCTGCTATGGATAATCCGGTAAAGACCAGTAAGAATATCCAGTCAATATCAAGGTTCTGAACATCTCCTATAAATCCGATAAGCGATTTAACCGCGATGATAAGCAGGGAGGTCGCCACTGCTTTTTTCATGGGTAACTTAGCCAGGAGCACCAGGGCGGGAATAATAAGGAAACCACCACCGGCTCCTACGATCCCGGTAAGAACTCCCACCACAATTCCTTCTATAATAATAAGAGGGTAATTATAGGAAACCTCTGTAGGTTCAGGTTTTTGGGATTTCTTTTCCCTGATCATGGAGATAGAAGCAAGGATCATAATAATAGCAAAGAAAAGCATGATCCCAATATTCTTGGTGATCTCAAAATCGGCAACATTGAATAAATGTTCGGGTATCGCCGGTACTATGTACATTCGAGTAATGTATACTGCGATAAATGCGGGAATGGCAAATACAATAGCTGTTCGTAGGTCAACCAGCCCCTTTTTCATGTTCTTTATCGCTCCCACCAGGGAAGATGATCCAACCACAAAAAGTGAATAAGCAGTGGCTGTAACGGGGTTGACCGCCATAAGGTAAACCAGCACAGGCACGGTTAATATTGAACCTCCACCTCCAATAAGTCCCAAAACAACTCCGATGGCTAACGCCCCAACGTAACCAAGAATCTCAAGTATTTCCATAAGTTTAGTTTAGTTTTTACAGCTGCAAAAGTACTGTCTTGAGGCCCCGGTTACAGTAACAAGGGTTACACAAGAAAATATTAGCAGAGTGTTTTGGAAAACTTATGAAAAGATACTACTTTTTTACCTATAATTTTATAGTTGAAGCACCTCAATACTATTGCGTTGAAGCTTTATTTTACCCTCTAATTCTAATTTCTTAAGCAATCGGGAAATCACCACCCTGGAGGTATGCAGGTCATAGGCAATTTGCTGGTGGGTATTGTTAACGATCTCATGCTGATTGATCTTGGCCTTGTCCTGCAAATATTTCATGAGCCGCTGGTCCATATTCATAAAGGCAATGGTATCTATGGTATCAAGCATCTCGCTCAGTCGCGCGTGATAGCTTTCAAAGACGTAATTACGCCAACTCTTATATTTGGAGGTCCACTCCTCCATCTTTTCGATGGGGATCATTATTAATGTGGTATCACGCTCGGCTACGGCACGGATCTCACTACGGGTTTGTCCCATACAACAAGAAAGGGTCATTGCGCAGGTATCGCCCCGTTCCAGAAAATACAGTAATAGTTCATCCCCATCTTTATCATCGCGCATGATTTTAATAGCGCCTTCTAAGAGCAGCGGCATCATCTTGACATAATCACCGATTTCGATGATCTTCTCCCCCGCTTCCACGTGTTTGAGAGTCCCAACTTCTGATATTTCTTTGATTAAGGCCTTTTCAAATATAAAATGATAAGCCTCTTCTAGTTTTGCAAGCATGAAATATTTTTTAGAGGCCTAAATTAGGAGTTTTTTATGGTTTATGGAATTTTTTGTTCAGAGATATGACAGACTTAGAATGTTATGAAAAGCTCTATTGAAGACGTGCATAAAGCTTTGACGGAATTGAACTGAAAAAACGATAATGAATTTGCTGTTATTGATTTCATAAAGGTCAATGGATAAACTACTGCTCTAAATGACCAAATCACGTTTCACCCATTAACATACCACAGATATGTTCGTGAAACACCGCCTTCCAGGGAGGTCCTCGCGCTCCAACCTTCTCCCTTGAGCCTACTTACATCCAGTAGTTTTCGTGGTGTACCATCGGGCTTGCTTTCATCCCATCTGATCTCCCCTCTGTGTCCTGCGATTCCCTGAATTAAAAATGCCAGTTCTTCTATGCTAATTTCCCTACCTGTACCCACATTATAGTAGCTTTCCGATAGCTGGTGTTCCAGGACAAAGTGCACTGCATCGGCAAGGTCATCTACATATAGAAACTCACGAAGGGGCTTACCACTTCCCCAAAGTACTACGGGTTTATTCCCATTTATTTTAGCCTCATGAAATTTCCTTAGCATCGCTGGTAAGACATGGGAACTTTCCAGGTCGAAATTATCATTTGGACCATAAAGATTGGTAGGCATAAGGCTGATAAAGTCCTTATCATATTGCCTTTTAATAGCTTCACAGGCTTTTAATCCTGCTATCTTGGCAATAGCATAAGCCTCATTGGTCGGTTCCAGCGGGCCTGTGAGCAAATATTCTTCTTTTAAGGGTTGCGGAGCATGTTTGGGATAGATACAGGAACTACCAAGGAAAATGAATTTCTGCACCTCATTTTTGTGAGAGGTTTCAATAAGATTATTCTGGATCTGAAGATTTTCCATCAGGAATTCATAGGGATGGTCCCGATTGGCCAGGATTCCTCCTACCCTAGCAGCCGCATCGATAACGACCTCCGGCTTTTCCTGCTTAAAAAAAGCATCTACTGAGCCCTGATTTCTAAGGTCCAGTTCGCTGGAAGTTCTTCCTATAAGGTTGGTATAGCCTTCAGCTTCCAGCTTCCTCCATATAGCGGAGCCTACCATGCCCTTGTGTCCGGCGATATATATCTTGTTTTTTATATCCATCTAATTACTACTCAAAATAATTCATCGTTTCATACCCACCATCCTTTAGATGCTGCTCCTTCTTCATCAATTCCACATCGTTTTGCATCATTTCTCTTATAAGACTTTCCAGGTTGTATTCCGGGGACCATCCAAGTTTGTTTCGGGCTTTAGTAGCATCCCCCCTTAAAAGATCAACTTCTGCAGGACGGAAATACTTCGGATCTATACTCAGTACCTCTTTACCCGGTTCCAGCTGAAAATCGGGATGCTCACATTTTAATACGTACGCCTTTTCCTGGTTTCCTGTCCCTCTGAATTCAAGGCTAATCCCCACTTCCAAGAAAGCCATTTTCACAAAATCTCTTACAGTATGAGCCTTACCGGTAGCGATCACCCAGTCTTCAGGTTGATCTGCCTGGAGGATCATCCACATTACTTTCACATAGTCTTTGGCATGCCCCCAGTCCCTTTTTGCATCCAGGTTGCCCAGGTAGAACTTATCCTGAAGCCCCAAGGCGATCCTGGCAGCGGCCCGGGTTATTTTCCGCGAAACAAAGGTTTCACCCCTCAATGGGGATTCATGATTGAAAAGAATCCCATTGGATGCAAACATCCCATAGGCTTCACGGTAATTTACGGTAATCCAGTAAGCATACATCTTGGCCACTCCATAAGGGCTCCTGGGATGGAACGGGGTAGTCTCCGATTGCGGTGATTCCTTTACTTTTCCGAATAATTCGGATGTGGAAGCCTGGTATATCCGGGTCTTCTTTTCCAAGCCAAGGAGCCTAACCGCATCCAGCAAACGAAGTGCTCCCAAACCATCGGTGTTACCTGTATACTCAGGCATCTCAAAGGAAACCTGCACATGACTCATCGCCGCCAGGTTATAAATCTCATCCGGTTGTATTTCCTGGATGAGGCGGATAAGATTGGTACTGTCCGTCATATCTCCATAATGGAGTATAAAATTCCGGTCTTCTTCATGGGGATCCTGGTAGAGATGATCTACCCTATTGGTATTGAATTGTGATGCCCGCCTTTTTATACCATGAACGATATACCCCTTCTTCAGGAGAAACTCACTGAGATAAGCCCCATCCTGCCCGGTTACCCCGGTAATCAATGCTACTTTCTTCATTCGATTACTTGATTCTGCGGATTAAAAAAAATTCCGCAGCTATTTCGGATTCCAATATACTAATTAACCCGCTTCCGACACAAAAGTTATTCTTCGTACCTTGAGGATATCAGCTAATTCGAGGAATGAGAGTTACATCTTTTAGTATAAAGCAAAGAGATAAAAAGGGAAAACATCAAACCTTCAAAATAGGGAAAATGCTAAACACTAAGTTTTCAAGATCAGAAAAAGGGAAATTACCTTTTCCTGCCAACCTACATCTACTCTGAAATTAACACTTGTAAAACTTAAAAAGACCTTAAAATTCAGTATCTTAGGGAGTGTAAATCAAAACTATTACTGCAGTGAAAAGATTTGTTTATATTATATTATACGTACTGGCAGTGGTTTTTCCTGTTTCCATGGAAATTCAGGCTGCACCTTATTTCCAGGACCTGCAACAGGATCAGGAATATACCGAATACAACGGTCAGGTGCTTAGCAGTGACCGTGAAAGACCAGTGGGTTCAGCTCAACTCACTGTACTCAATACCAATATTGCAACCGTTACCAATGCCGATGGTGAGTTTTCCCTAAAAGTGCCTTCCAATTTAACTTCGGCCATTGTTCGGGTAAGTTACCTGGGCTTTGAGAGTAAAAATGTATCCATTGAATACTTCAGTGAGCAAGGCACAGAAATCTTCCTGGATCCCTCGGTAGAAGAACTCAGCGAGATCAGTATTTTTCAAGCAGAAGATGCTGGTAAACTTGTAAGAAGTATGTTATCCAAACGCAAGGATAATTACCTCGACCAAAGTACCAACATGACAGCTTTCTACAGGGAGAGTATCCGGAAAGGACGCAAGAACGTTTCCCTGAGTGAGGCGGTGGTCAAGATTCATAAGAAACCATATACTTCTTCAGGTAAAGAAGAGATTGAACTGATTAGAGCCCGTAAAACGGCCGATTATGATAAATTGGACACCCTTGCTCTTAAATTACGTGGAGGGCCCTACAACGCCCTCTATGTGGATGTGATGAAGTACCCGGAATATGTTTTTTATATAGATGATATCAGTGATTATAGCTTCAACTTTGATGAACCTACCCAGATTGACGGCAGGTACCTCTATGTGGTTAATTTTGAAGCCAAGGAAAGGAGTGCTCCCTGGTATTTCGGAAAGCTCTATATAGATGCCCAAACCAATACCCTTATAAGGGCTGAACTCAATTTGAATGTGGATAACCGCTCGGTAGCCTCCAGGCTTTTTGTAAGCAAGAAACCGGGAAGCACACGCGTTTATCCAATTGAAGTAAAATACCTGATTGACTACCAGGAGCAAGATGGTAAATGGTTCTACGGGTATGGAAGCGCTGATCTTACCTTCGTGGTGAACTGGAAACGAAAATTATTCAATTCTCGCTATTATGTACACAGCGAGATGGCAGTAACGGGATGGAAACCTGATCCAGGTGATGTCAATCCCAGAAGAAGTGACAGTTATATTAAACCGACTGTGGTAATGACCGACGATGTATCGGGCTTTAGTGATCCTGAATTCTGGGGTAGCAATAATATTATAGAGCCAGATAAAGATATTCAGAATGCGATAGATAAGATCCGTCAGCAACTCGAATAACAAAATATACAGGCCAGAGAAGTAAAAGGAACTAAAGCTTATTTAAATTCAAATTGGTCTGAAAAAGCTTTTCTTAAACCATAAATAATAAAAGTCACGCCAATAGGCGAGACTTTTATTATTTAGAAGAAAATTCAGTTTACAAACTTAGCAACCCGATGATAACAACATCCAGGTTCACCTCGGTATTTGCATCTACCGAAAGATTCAGAAGATCCGTATCTACATCATTAGCCATTGCGGCTTCAAGTTCTCCCTGGAATTCCAGTTGTCCATCAGCATCGGAATCTTCATAGGAGACAAAATGCAATTCATAATCTCCTTCTTCTATAAAATGAAGTTCAAAGTCTCCGCTACTCTCAGCGACAACGGAACTGTTTACGGCATTGGAAAACCGCAGTCCCTCTTCATCAGCAGAAGTTTCAGATTCCCCATAGGTCCCTGTCTCGTAGGCATATACCACTATGGCATCTGCACTGGCACTACCAAAGTCAGATACATTTCCGGTAATAGCTCCGGTCTCGATACTGTTTACTGCTCTAATACTGTTTGATAGCCTGCTATCTGATGCAAAGCTATATTCGCCGCTCTCATTAGCTACCACAGCCTTTCTTAGATCAAAATCCAGTACAACTTCGTTATCATTGCTTTCGTGGATCTCCACGTTGTCATTTAAGCTCAATTCATTGGAACCACTGGCAAGAGCTTTCTTTTCTCCCTCTGCGGTCAGAACATAATTACCAGGGGCCTCTCCCGAAGCATCGGTCTCATTGTCCAGTACAAGGGTAATATCTGAAGTTGTTCCACTTTCAAGATCAAGACTTCCCAATAATTCGGTTTGACCACTATGAAGGCTGCTAACCTCGATTGTCGTTTTCTCGAAGCCTTCAACAGCCTGACCATTTATCATCACACTTGCTACGGTCACAAACACACCTTGAACTTCTGGATTATCTACTGGGGAATCGGTTAGGTAAACCTGGGTTTCATAGGTCTGCGCATCAGGTTCTCCCGGACCAAGATCATCTTCATCATCTGAACATGAAACTAAAAGCCCAAGGGATAGCATCAAAATTCCTGTTTTAAATAAATACTTCAAATTCATAATTGTTTAATTTTATCGTCTATGACGATGGGTTTAGATTCTACTTAATTTCAGGTATTTTTAGAACATACTTACTGGTTTGCCTTAAAACGCACTAAGGCCTTGGCTATTATTTTTCAGGACCACTTTACAATCAGTTTAACAGGTTTTTAGAATTCATTAAGGAGTCGATAATTTCCCACTCCAGGCAAGATCTTCCCTGAAGCATAATCATTACTACTGTTTTGCTAGAAATTGGATTTAAAAAAATAAAATAAAAAAGAAGCAGCCATTTTACTGACTGCTTCCCCATTCAAATTAGTAATTAACCTAATTACTAGTTTCCAGACAAGATCTTCTTAAAGAAGACATCCCTATCTGTGATCACTCTCAAAATATAGATCTGGTTCGCTTGTGTGGCAAAATCCAGCGTAAGCTCTGTAACATCACCTTTGGTAACCTGCTTATCCTCATAGGTGCGTAGCAGCTGACCGGTAATATTATAAAATTCAAGGGTGACGTCAGAAGTGTATCCAAATTCATACTGAACGCTAAGGTTAGCAGTAAATGGCAATGGATATACTCTAAAGTCCACTGTTTCTTCCTCAGTAGTCATAGTCCTGAAACTGCTTTCTTCGATAGAAGCTTCAGCTCCATTAATACAACTTGAACTAGGCTCAGTATTGGCTGAACCTCCTAGAGGACAGTTTGCATTATTCATATAATCTAAATCCATAGCAAAACTCTTCTCCGTCTGAGAATCTCCACTCCAGGCAAGATTTACATCTTCAATTAAGGTATACACACTGGAATAAGCAAAACCTACTGCAGAACTACAGGTATTCAATAAGGCGGCTACTGACTGACGAGCCAGGTTTTCACCGTTACTGTTACCTTCAAGACTGATAGCTGCATATAAAGTAAGTCCAGCTATATGCAGAGGTGCATCCTCAAATACATCACCATACAGGGTACAGGTTGCTATAGTTACCTCTTCCTCACCAATGGTATAGGTGTTTTGGCACCAGTCATCGGTATGGTTCTTCCAGTAACCAAGTGTACAACCTTGATCGATAATACAGGTTTCCACAGTAACACTTATACTGTCAATACTGTAACAAACAGTATCCCCATACGTCAATTCACTGCGTACCCAATAAACCGTCGTTCCAAGCTCGGGAGTTACCACTGAGCCACCAAGGTCAATTCCACCTTCATCAGCAGCCGTCATATTATCATAATATGTCAATTCCCCTCCATCGGGATTACTCACATACATTGATAGATCAATTTGATCGCCTACACAGATAAAATCTGGAGGGGTGATGGTAATGTCAGGGTTGTCATAGACAAAGATATCGAAGGACTTCAGGGTGTAACAATCTTCATCACCATCTTCATCGGTATCCAAACGAACCCAGATAGTTTCTCCGGTTTCGTCTCCAGTGATATCAACCCAATAGTTGGCAGCATCAGTCGAAGATATCTCCACGCCATCAACATCAGGATCGCCATCATAGAAAGTGAAATCAGTTCCATCAGGTGCAGGTTCCATTACTATCGCATCCATTAAACTGAAATATGCGCCACCTTCCTCATCAACATCCTCACAAGACATTAAGTCTTCTACATCGAAATCAGGGTTGTCATAGACAAAGATATCGAAGGACTTCAGGGTGTAACAATCTTCATCACCATCTTCATCAGTATCCAAACGAACCCAGATAGTTTCTCCGGTTTCGTCTCCAGTGATATCAACCCAATAGTTGGCAGCATCAGTCGAAGATATCTCCACGCCATCAACATCAGG